>JACQBS010000122.1 GCA_016194325.1 Nitrospinota bacterium
AGTTATAACATTTGAAATGACCCTGGAAAAATCGGCAAATCTTATCGCACAAGAACATTGCAATCTCCACGGGACATGGGAAAGTGATACCTTTTCTATTGAAGTTGTTAAAACATCTTGACTGCTTTATTTCTCAATAGCCGATTACCTTGTGTTATTTGTATGTATAATGTCATTTCCAAAAGTAATTGCAAATATACAAGAGTAAACCCCGTTACTCCGCCCTGAAGGGCGTGGCATTCTGCGGGTAACGGGGTAAATGCAAATAATACAATATATAAATTGCAAATGAAGCAGCTATCAATCGTATATTCTTTTAAATTTATTACCTCTGCTGAATATCAGTTGAAA
This sequence comes from Nitrospinota bacterium, assembly GCA_016194325.1. Classification (GTDB taxonomy): domain Bacteria; phylum Nitrospinota; class Nitrospinia; order UBA9942; family UBA9942; genus UBA9942. Next base: position 352 of record JACQBS010000122.1, read on the forward strand.
GTTTGTAAAGTTAGAGGAATTTACTTTATAATATTATGAACTTTATAAACTTCTAACTCTTAGTTTTAAGCTTTAATAATTATGAACAAAAAAACATTAATTTATCTCATCCTTATCATTGTTTTCCATTTATCATTCTGGTTTGCTATCTCATCAAACCTAACCATTCATCCTGATGAGGCAGACCATTGGGTATGGTCACAGCATCTCTCATGGGGTTATTTTGAGCATCCGCCGATGATAGCCTTTGTTATAAGGCTCTTTACCAATATCTTTGGGGATAAGTGGTATGCAATAGAACTCTGCTCCCAATCCATGTCCATCCTGACAATCATATTCCTATTCATTCTTTCTAAAGAACTATTTGGGGCGGAGGCGGCATTGGTTTCGGTAATAATAACTGAATCCATGCCTCTGTTTTTTATAGGCAGCACAATTTTGACAATTGATAACATCATGATTGTCTTCTGGATAATGACGACTTATCTGTTTTTGAAAGGCTTGAAGGAAGATAAAAAAGGTTTTCTGTTGTTATCAGGTGTTACATTTGGTCTCGGACTTATGTCAAAATATACAATGATACTCCTCCCTGCCTCAATATTTTTATATTTAGTTGTTTCGCCCCATCATAGAGTTTTACTAAAAAGGAAAGAGCCGTATTTATCTTTTTTAATAGGGCTGATCATTTTCTCTCCTGTCATCTTCTGGAATGCACAGAACGACTGGCTATCCTTTAAATACCAATTTACCAAGGGGCTTACAGGTGGAGAGAAGGGGGGGCAGTTATTCTTTTTCATTGGAAGCCAGTTTGTTATCCTCGGTCCAACCATGTTTCCATTCTTCTTATATTCATTGTATAAGGGGTTTCGGGATTCGTGGTTAAAATCTTCCGACCCATCCACTGGATGGGTGCCCCGCAATCTTCAATCTTCAATTCTTTATCTCTCTATTCTCGCCTCATTCCCTTTTTTCTTTTTTGCCTTTGCAAGCTTCAGGTCAAAATACACAGATGTGGGATGGAGCGATGTGGCACTTATAGTCGGCATAGTATTTATGGGCAAGGTATTTATTGATATATACAGAGAAATGGGTATAAGGAAGAAGATTATTATATCTTCAGCCCTTTTTATGCCTGGATTTTTGCTATCTGGTTTTCTTGCTGTCCACTCTATTAAACCCTTCCCGTTTATTCCAAAAAATGTTGACAAGTCACTTGAGATGTTCGGATGGGATGAGATTGGTGCTGAGGCTGAAAAGGCATTTAATAAATATTTGCCTGATGAGAAAAGAAGATATATAATTTCAAAAGAGTATCAGATGGCAGGCTCGCTATCATTTTATGCCCCGTCACATCCGATTCCATATTCCTTCAATAAGTCTTTTAGAAATATCTGGATGAAGGTAGAGGATATTGGAAAGGGGTCGGCACTTATGGTATGTGCCGAAAAAGATGGGAATGAGTGTGTTGAATCCGCAGGGAAGATTTTTAATGAAGTGAAAGAGGTAGAGCGGATGGATGTAAGGAGGAGAGGAGAGGTTGTGCGGTCTGTGAAGTTCTATGTTTGCAGGGAGATAAAATGAGGAAACTGATTCTGACTATTTTTGTGTTTATAGCTTTATTGGGAGTATCGTGTAACAAACCGGCTGAGAAGAAAGGCGGTGGTTCTGATACTATAGCCAATCTTATGCCTGATATGGCTAAAGAGACTCAGTGGAAGACTGAAGGAGAGGTCAGGTGCTATAAAGGTGAGGAGCTTTTTAATTATATGGATGGCGGGGCGGAGCTTTATCATGCATACGGATTTAAGAGGGCATGTGTGCAGGATTACAAAAAGGGTGAGAATCTCTATACGATGGAAATTTATGAAATGGAAAATTCCCTAAAGGCATTTGGCATCTATTCTCTTGACAGACAGGGTGAGCATCCATCTATTAAACAGGATGCAACATATCAGGATGGTTCATTAAATATTTGGAAGGACCGTTATTATATACGCATTTTCATTTTGCAGAAGGGCACTAATATAAAAGAGGAAATACAATCTCTGGGAGAGAAGGCAGTATCACAAATTAAAAGTGAAGGTGAAATGCCGTCTCTTGTTAAGCTTATTTCTGCAAGTGCTAAGAAGGATACAGCATCCTCTTTCTGGCAGATGATTCCATTGAATAACATATTTTTTATATCCCATGAAAACCTTTTAAACCTTACAGGAGATTCAGAGGGGGTTACATTTCTCTATCAAACCCTTCGACAAGCTCAGGATGGAGGCAAAGGAGAGATAAGGATAATTCTCATTCACTATTCTGATTCTAAACAGGCAAAGGACTCATTTGAGAAATTTATCAGTGGATATTTTTCACAGCCTTCGTCTCCAAAAGGAGGAGATGAATATAAGGGCAGGAAGGGTGAGAAGACTGTAATTGCCAGGGTGAAAGATAATTATCTGCTTTTATCAGCCGGAGTTGATGAGGCAGAGACTAACAAGGCTCTCTTTGAGTCCTTAAAGCAGGTAGTGAGCAAAGCGAATCTACCACTGGAGGTAAAATGAAAAAGGCATTGATTCTTTTTATTGGAGGAGTGGTCATTGCTGCTATAGCTCTTTTCTGCGGCTCACTTTTCTCCAACAGGCTCATAAAATGGGTTATTGTAGGGGCATGCATCAGCACATTTGCCCATGGTTATAATAATCTCAATAAGATAGATTCGCTTCGCTCACTACAGGGATTAATCTTTACATCTGTTATTGGAGGTGTAGCAGTTGTAATAGGATGGTTTCTCGGAAAGTATATTGCCTATACAATGGTTGTATGGCCACTTTTTGGATTAATTGTAGGGACTGCGGAGTTAAATAAGATGGCAACTGCTGAAAGGTTAAAAAAGGGACTATTCGGTTTCATAGGCGGATTTATAGGCTCTCACTTTTTTCCATTTTTATTTTTTATTATATTTCCGTTGATTGGTTTGCCTTTCATGGCATGGAATATTGAAAAGATGGGACTAATTTTATCAGGGGGGACTATTGCATTAGGAATCGCACTTGGAGGCAAGAAAAATGAGTAATAATTTATCCCGCAGGGATTTTCTTAAAGGAATGGCATACGGGGCTGCTGCCCTCTCATCCCTGCAGTTGTCATCATGTTCATACGAAGTTAAGCCTTCCCGTTCCGGGGCGAAGGGAATATTTGCACAGGAGGGGAAGCCTCTCCTTGTTGCGGTAGAGGGTGATAACCCCCAGAAGATGTTAGAAAAGGCACTTGATGCCATCGGTGGCCTTAATCCCCTTCTTGGCAAAGGAAAGAAAGCCTTACTTAAAGGGAACTTTGTTTTTGCACAGCCATTTCCTATCACAACTGACCCGCAGATTGCCCTTTTATTCGGGAGACATCTGAAAGATTCGGGTTTTGAACAGGTAAATGTATTTGATGCACCGGGGACATATCTTAATGATTCAAAGGAGAAGACCCTTGATATGCACGGACTTATGGAGCAGAAGAACCCTTACGGGATTGGTTTTTATGCAGGCGATGCAGGTGAGAGGAGTGAGTTTATAATGACCCAAAATCAGCAATGGCAGGCATATCCGGAGATTGGAGTTCATAATGATATATACACAACCCCTGTCATTATAAATATGCCGTGCCTAAAACGTCATCATACATCTTACCTGACCTGTGCCTTAAAAAATAATTTCGGTGCCATCTATGGGCCTCAAAGGTGGGATGCCCATTTCCGCGGTGAGGGGATAAAGAAGATGGCACGGTTAAAGGCTGAGAATAGGCAGGCGGATAAATTTAAAAATATATATCACTTTATGGATGCGATAGCAGAGTTTGCCGATGCTGTCCGCCCTGAGCTTACATTTGTAGATGCGAGGTCAATCCTCACACGAGGGGGACCTACAGCAGGGATTGGAAAGATTAAGACAGACGTCAACCTATTTATTTTGAGTCAGGACATGGTTGCAGTAGATGCCTACTGTTCAAAGATTATGGAAAAACATGACGACTCCTATTCAACAGAGATGATACTCCCCTATTTAAAGACAGCAGAGAAGCTGGGGCTTGGGACAATGGATTTGAGTAAGGTAAAATTGATGGAACTTTCTGCATAATTATAAGGAAGGAAAACCTATTATGAGACAATACAAAATTATTGTAGAAAAACATCCTGACGGATATGTTGCCTATCCTTTAGGGCTTAAAGGAGTAGTGGTAGGGCAAGGAGATACCTATGAAGAAGCCCTCTCAGATGTAAAATCTGCAATAAAGTTTCATATTGAGACATTCGGAGAAGATGTTATTGAGATTGAGCCACCTATCCTTGAGGCATTCGTTGCAGAGACTGGAGTATAGATATAATGTCAAAATTTCCAGTTGATGCTCCAAAACGGAAGGTAATAAAAGCGTTGGAGATTTTAGGTTTTAGAATAATCCGGAAAAAAGAACATATCTCAATGGAACGGATAAACTCAGATGGAACCAAAACTCCTTTAACTATGCCTAACCATACAAAGATAAAATCCTCAACACTTCGAACAATCTGCACACAAGCAGGTATTTCAAGAAATGATTTTCTTGATGCGTATAATAAAATTTAGTATAACTTTCAAATACCAATATCTATTCTCTAAAACCATTTTCCAACCGGGTTTATGAAAATATTAGACAGGTATATTCTAAAAGAGCTGGTTAAGTTTTTTATATTAAGTGTATTCATACTGACACTTGTTCTTTTCCTTGACCAGCTTCACTATCTCTCTGAGTTGATTTTAAACAGGGGGGTGGCGGTCAGGGATATGCTGCTCCTTCTCCTTTATATCTCTCCAGCCTTTCTTGCCTTAACAATACCACTCTCTGTCCTATTTGCATCCCTTATGACATTCAGCCGTCTCTCAGGTGATAATGAGATTATTGCAGTTCGGGCGGCAGGCATAAGTATGTACAGACTTATGCTCCCTGTCCTTATCCTCTCTATTATCACTTATCTTGTCAGCAGTTATGTTATGGTCGGTCTCCAGCACAGGGGGAATTACGCATTTAAAAATTTTCTTCTTCAGGTGTCAATGAGAAAGGCAAATTTTGAAATAAAGGAGAGGGTATTCAACAATGATTTTAAGGATTTAATAATGTATGTTGAGGAGAGGGAGATTGGCTCATCGGTTATGAAGGGCGTGTTTATATATGATTCACAGAATAATTCAGAGCCTCAGGTAATTACGGCAAAGGAGGGGAGATTTGTAACAGACCCTGAGACAATGAGGATTCTGCTTCAGTTAAAAGGCGGCACTATCAACAGAATGGCGGCTCAGATGGACAGATACCAATTACTTACATTTGATACCTACGATATTCTGATTGATGTGGGTAAAGGGGAAGGTGAATATAGTATAGCAAAAGAGCCGAGGGAGATGTCATTAAGAGAGCTAAAAAACAGGATAGCAGGGTTAAAACAGGAAAAAAAGGAAACCTTTATTGAAGAGGTTGAGATACAGACAAAATACTCGCTTCCTTTTGCCTGCTTTGTCTTTGGTTTGTTCGGTGCACCACTGGGTATCAAGGTTCACAGGTCAGGGAAGAGGGGAGGGCTGGGAATCGGGCTTATTATAGTTGTTGCAGACTATATACTTCTTCTTACAGGGCAGGCATTGGGGAGAGAGGGGCGGGTCCCCCCGGTCATTGCCCTATGGCTGCCGAATATTCTTATTGGAGGTCTTGGCATATACCTGCTTAACAGGATATCCAAGGAGACTATGCCATTTGAGTTTATGGGAAGGTTATCAGATAGATTCGCTCCGCTCTCTACATTGTTCATAGGAAAGGTGAGGAGATGAGGATTTTAAACCGCTATATCCTTAGCGAGTATCTTAAGATATTCTTTTTTACACTAACAGCCCTGACTTTACTTTTTATAGTGGTTGATTTTTTTGAGAAGGTTGAGGAATTTGTAAAATTCAAGGCTTCCATCATCTCAATATTCAAATACCTGCTTTTTAAGGTGCCGCTATTTATACATTTCATGGTGCCTATGGCTATCCTGCTCGCAACTGTGATATGCATGGGGATACTGTCAAAGCATAACGAGATAACTGCAATGAAGGCATGCGGCATGGGGCTTCATAAAATTACAATGCCGATATTAACTACTGCTGCTGTCATAAGTATTTTTGTGTTTTTAAATAGTGAATACATACTCCCCCTTACAAACCGTATTACAAACCGTACATTGAGGGTTGATATAAAAAAGCAGGAGGAGAGGGGAATTTATCAGAAGAACAGGATGTGGTACAGGTCGGAGAATGGCAATATATGGAATATTGACCTTTTTGATGCACAGGCAGGGACACTCATAGGCGTATCAATATTCAAATTTCATGACGGCAGGCTGAAGGAGAGGATAGACTGCGGACATGCAAAATGGACAGGGAGAGAATGGCTCTTTTCCGGCGGGTGGGTCAGGAATTTTGACGAAGAGGGCTCATTTAATTCTGAATATTTTGAGAACAGGGTTTTCCCTCTGCCTGAGAAACCTGCTGACTTTATGACAATCAGTGTCGCCCCTGAAGAAATGGGTTTTCAGGAGATAAGGGATTATATAAAAAAAATCAAGAGGGAGGGTCTGGACGCAACGAGGCATATAGTGGATATGCATATTAAATTATCCTTCCCGACAGTAGCCTTTATAATGGCATTGATAGGCATTCCGTTTTCAATAAGGACAGGGAGGCAGGGGGGCTTCACAGTGGGAATCGGATTGAGTGTAGTTATAGGTTTTGTAATATGGTTTATATTCTCAATGGGTGTATCACTTGGCCATGCAGGAAAATTACCCCCCTTTATATCTTCATGGGGTGCTAATATTATTTTCACAGCAGGGGGTATTTACTTTCTGACGACATCAAGGCAGTAATCCATTCTTTGTTATTCATTTGCCCCATGCAAATACTTCGCATAGCTATGCGCTTTTATGGATTATGAGTAACTAAGCGATATAAAGCCTTGTTCTCCGAGATTATATGAAGGATTTCAAGACTTTTTTACGGGTTCAAAGCTTAAACTATGCAGTGGCTGTCAGCCGTCCACATGAGTGAATTGTTAGGCAGTTTTATTTCCTTTTTAAATAATCGGCGTCTAATCTGTCTTTTTCTCTGCCTGTGGACTCTTTATTTTTGATAAGGTTTTCTTTTGATAGAAAGGGAACTTGAATGTCTTCTATTTCTATTGATTCTTTTGTTTTATAGGCTTCTTCAAATGATACGCCGTCAATATGAGTGATTATGTCAATGCGGCGGGGAGCTACGCCTATTTGAAATATTATCCCTTTTTCTGTAAAAGTATTTTCTGTTATATTATTCATCGGCGATCCGAATTCAGAAAGGGATTTACATAACTTTTTTGAATTTTCGGGAGATGCTTCTACCCATATATCTAAGTCTCCAGTGGCGCGGGGATAACCATATGCTCCCATAGCGTATGCACCAACAATGAGGAATTTTGCCTTATTGTTTAACAAGATTTGTAATATTTCTTTGTAATCTTCGTTCAGCATAAGGCGATTTCTTTAATGACCATAATTCGGCTGTAAGCTCCCACATAAATGAGACCCTTTCCGCTGGGGGCATATCCACGAAACCTTCATCGTTCTTAGATGCTTTACCTAAATAGGTCTTATTTCTATTTACTTTCATAACAATATTATAACATATTTTCTTAAATACTTTATCGCCTGGTATCGTTTTTACTTTACCACTTTTTATTTCTTCAACTCTCTTTTCTGCCTCCGCTGCCCATAATTCGTCTATTTCTTTCTGGACGGGATGAATACTTCAGAGAAGTTCATCTATAAGTTGTGCTACTATTTCTACTGGTAGCGAAACTGCTTTGTCAAAAAGTTCATGGGTCGTTATCATGTTTCACTGACTGGAGATGTATCTTTTTGTGTGGCATAACATTCTTTTTTAAGTTTATTTGACATTATGATGGATTATAGAAATTGAAGGTGAGATAGTCAAGGGAAAACCTTATAAAATCGTGGAAAATTGGGGATTAAATGCAGTATAATAATGTCATAGCTATTGTTATGTTGTTGATATTCCATTATCTCAAAAAATGCGTGAATTTAGTATATGTTAAATGCAATCTTAGATTTTGACAAAAGTCTTTTTTTGGCTATTAATAACGGGTGGGCGAATCCATTTAATGATGTCCTATTCGCTGCATTGACGCTTCTCGGCTCGGATTATGCAATGATTCCGATTACCGGGATATTTTTATATGTCGTTGATAAGCAAAATTTCAGGAGAAATTTCATTCTCTTGCTCTCCGCCCTTCTGGCAGGAGGGATTCTTGTCCATCTCCTTAAAGAGATTATTGACAGACCCCGCCCATTAAGTGATATGGCAGAACTGATTAAAGAGGGGAAGGTTCATATAAATGTAATATTTGAGCCTCTGAATATAGTCTCATTTCCATCAGGACATTCACAGACCATCTTTACAGCAGCCACTGTTTTAGGTTACACTTATAGAAAATATATCTGGATATTTTTTCTTATTGCCTTTCTATCAGGCATATCCCGTATTTATGTCGGGGCTCATTACCCTCTTGATGTTTTGGGAGGGGGGATAATGGGGATTATTGTTTCAATAGCTGCGATTTTTACATTTAAGATAAAAGGATGGATAGTTTATGATTCAAAAGCTAAAGGAGTTTTTTAACAAATATAAATCTGAGATAGGGCTAACCATCCTGATAATATATGTAATCCTGTTAGGGCTTGGGACTATCGGAGAGCTTTTTGATATAGAGTGGATTCTGGATTTGCCTATCTTCAGGCCAATGGGAAAGTATCAGTAGTCAGTATTTATAATCTTCTTTTTCAACATACACCTTTTCCTCTGCCAATTCTCTCCTTTCAGGCAGCCATTTAGAGAGAAGTATTCCACCTGAAATAACAAAACTCATAACCTCAGCGAAAAGTGTATATGGGTATTTCACCAGTATATAATAGGTGTAAAATGATTCTGAAAAAGAGAACCTGCGATAGTCTGAAAGACTGCCCACCACAGGCCAGAAGGCTATGGCTAATGCTATTGTATCCTGAATTAAGTGAAGTATGCATCCGAACCAAACTGCGATAAGTATTTTTTTATATCTTGGCAATAAATATATTAAAGGGATAAAAAGAATAGCTTGTATTATAGCGGAATGCGCTATCCCCCTCCCTGGTAATTGAAAAAGCATATTCAAGGGTTTATCAATCAAATCGGGGAGATATGCACCAAAGAGTAAAAAATATAAGCTAAATTCTATATTATATTTCTTTGCAAAATTATGAACCACATAAGTATTTGCGTAATGTCCCAATATCATAATTATTAATATTACCTTTAATAAAGGTAAAAGTCAAAAATCCCTAATATGTTATATTTTCATGTCTGTGCTTCATTGATATTTATGATAAATTCTGTTATATTTGCCTTGTCCAGAACAAAAACCTGAAATTAGACAGGATATACAGGATTGAAAAAAAAGAAAAAACTGCTTTTAATTTATCTATCTTATCCTGTTAATCTTGTCTAAACTTTTTATAATTTCTTTGCATTTTTATAAGGAGATTTATGAAATATGAGCCTGTAATCGGTTTGGAAGTTCATGTCCAGTTGAATACAAAATCCAAGATGTTCTGCTCCTGCAGCACAAAATTTGGTGCAGAACCGAATAAAAATACATGCCCAATATGTCTTGGTATGCCGGGTGTCCTGCCAGTGATAAACAGGGAGGCGGTGAATCTTACAATAAAGACAGCCCTTGCCACTGACTGTAAAATCGCCCCCTTTAATAGATTTGCAAGGAAAAACTATTTTTATCCCGATTTACCAAAGGGGTATCAGATTTCCCAGTATGAGCTCCCCCTTGCAAAAGGCGGCCATGTTGAAATAGTTGTTGATGGAAATGTAAAAAGGATTGATATAACCAGAATCCACATGGAAGAGGATGCGGGGAAACTGATACATGGCGAGAATCTCGGAGATAGGAATTCAAGTTATGTAGATATAAACAGGGCAGGTATTCCCCTTATGGAGATTGTGAGTGAGCCTGATATACGCTCACCTGAAGAGGCTAAGGAGTATATGACGAGGCTCAAGGCAATACTGGAATATATAGAGGTTAGCGATTGCAACATGGAGGAGGGGAGTTTGAGGTGTGATGCAAATGTATCTGTCCGCCCAGTGGGAAGTAATACCTTTGGCACAAAGGCAGAAGTAAAAAATATGAACTCCTTTAGATTTCTTCAAAAAGCATTGGAGTATGAAATTAAGAGGCAGGTAGACACACTTGAAGAAGGCGGAAAAATAGTTCAAGAGACACGGTTATTTAATCCTGATAAAGGGATAACAATATCCATGAGAAGTAAGGAGGAGGCACATGATTATAGATATTTTCCAGACCCCGACCTCGTTCCAATAGAGATAGATAATAAATGGATAGAGGATATAAAGGCAAAACTCCCTGAACTCCCTGATGCTAAGAGAGAGAGGTTTGTAAAAGAATACGGACTGCCGGAATATGATGCTGAGGTTTTAACGACATCTAAGTCAATTGCAAGCTATTTTGAAGATTGTATAAAACTCTACAATCAGCCCCCTGATAGAGGCATTCAGGGGCAGGCTAAGGTTATCAGCAACTGGGTCATGGGTGAGGTGTTGAGGGTATTGAAGGATGAGAATCTGGAGATTGAGAAATTTTCTATAACCCCTAAGATGCTGACAGAAATGCTTAAATTAATTGATAACGGGACAATCAGCGGAAAAATCGCAAAGACTGTATTTGAAGAAATGTATAAGACAGGGAAATCACCCGATGATATTGTAAAAGAGAAGGGGCTCGTCCAGATAACAGATGAATCAGAAGTCATAAAAGTTATTGACGAGGTTATTGCTGAAAATCCAAAAGAGGTGGCAGATTACAAAGGCGGTAAGGATAAACTCATCACATTCTTTGTCGGGCAGGTGATGAAGAAAAGCAAGGGAAAGGCAAACCCGCAGGTGGTGAATAAGTTATTGAAAGAAAGATTAGGAAGTGTTTGAGTTTGTATTGAAAGGGGGTAATATGAGATATTTTTCTGTAATCATTATTACTATTCTTTTATTTTTCCCTTCTGTCAGTTTTGCAAATACAAAAGAGATTGTTGCAGAAGGCACATACAATATGGGGGATGGGGAGACGCCGGGTGTTGCAGAGGGCAGGGCATTGCTACAGGCAAAGAGGACTGCCCTTGAACAGGCAGGGACTTATGTAGAGAGTTACACAAAGGTTAAAATAAATCAGTCACCCTTTTCCTTTTTTGCTCTAATCTATATTATATGGATAAACAACACATAATTGATGAAATAAAGAGGACAGCAGAAAAAAATGGTGGGGTTCCACTCGGCACTGAAAGGTTCTTCGCAGAAACTGGAATTTGCAAATCCGACTGGTTTGGCAAATACTGGGCTCGATGGGGAGATGCTCTTATCGAAGCAGGATATGAGCCCAACAAATTGCAAGGTTCTTATGAAGACGAGTGGGTAATTGAAAAGTTAATTTCATTTATCAAAGAAAAAGGTAAGTATCCAGCATCGGGAGACCTTCGTTTGAAAGCAAAGCAAGACAATAAGTTTCCAAGTCACAATGTCTTTAGTCGGATAGGAAAGAAGTCCGAACTCGCAAGAAAAATAATTGAATACTGTAAAAGTAGAGACGATTTAGACGATGTTGTAGAAATCTGCAAACCAATTGCAGTTGCTAATAAATCCGAATCCAATATTTCAAATCAAGAACAGTTAGATATTGGTTATGTTTATCTTATGAAGTCGGGGCGTTATTACAAAATTGGCAGAACTGACGCCATAGGTAGGCGCGAATATGAATTAGGAATTCAGCTTCCTGATAAAGTTATAACGGTTCATACGATAAAAACTGACGATCGAGTTGGAATTGAAGCATATTGGCATAAACGGTTTCAGGACAGAAGAAGGAATGGTGAATGGTTTGAACTAAGCGCCGAAGATGTTAAAGCCTTCAAAAGAAGAAAATTCATGTAATAATTACCTAATTGGAAAAAAGAGGGTCAGGTCTTGAAATATGACTTTTAGAAAACTGCCCGCAACGGCAGATAACATGCTAAAGGAACTTGATATTAAGGAAATTATAAAATCCCCCTCACCTTAATCCTCTCCCCTCAGGGGAGAGGGGAGGGTGAGGTTTTTACTCTAAAAAGATAATGCAGAATTGCTTGAAAAAGGCAGTGTGATAAAATAAATAAGGAGGTGATTAAGGTGCAGAACTTGTCAAATTTTTAGTTGAAATTATAAAGTGGCGTTCCATTAGTTTTACCATCAAGCCGCAGCCTTTAGTGTG
>JACQBS010000123.1 GCA_016194325.1 Nitrospinota bacterium
TGCAATATGCAAAAATTGCACATTGCTTTTTTTGTCAACTTCTTTATCGGCAAAAATCTTGTTTATATGTTTTGTTATAACAGAACGTTCCTTGCCGTATAACTTGGCTATTTCATCCTGTCTTAACCAAACAGTTTCACCTTCAAAACGCACCTGCAATTCAACCTCATTTTTTGAGGTCTTATAAATAACTATTTCGCCTTTTTCAATCTCTTGTTTTCTCATAACTTACTATCGTCACCTATGTTAATGCTGAGCAAAAAGGCTTTCCTGCCGTCCACTGATACAAACTCTGCAAGCAATTTCACTCCGACATGAGGAAAGGCAAGCGGGTTGCTTGATTTAGGCTTCTTGAGCATTACAAACAATGCGTCTGCTTCAGATTGAGTGATCATTATACACTTTCTCCTCTCCCCACATTTCTGACATAATCCTTTCCAATCCGCCTTTCAGCACTTCCTACCGCAAGAACCTTACACCTTCCAGTGCTTTCATTTCTTTGTCGGGTTTGACAACGATTTCCTGCAAAAATTAACTTTTAATTCGCCTTTCGTGTGCCTTTACAATAGGGATATTTTGAGCATCCATAAAATTTCCCATATTTTCCATTTCTCAGCACCATCACTGAATTGCATATAGGACACAACTTGCCTTTTGATGTATTTGTTTCTAACTTAGCTTGAACGCTACTTTTTGTTGTTCTTTTTTTACAAGATTTACATACCCTGCCAGTTCCTGTTTTTAGCGACTCATCATAAAATTCCTGTAATTCCTTATATTTGCCACATTTGAAACACTGTTTTATTTTTCCGTTTTCAATCTTTTCGTAGCTGTCCAATATATTTTCATAGATGTTGTCATTTAAAGTTTTTTTTTACAATATCTCTCTAATCCATCATTAAGAAATGCTATTGGATCATCTCTTAATAAGAATTTATTGAGCCGAATAAAAGGATAGCCGTAAGATTCAATCGTCTTTCGTCTTTCAATATCATCTTCAACATAGAACCTATCAAAATTAGTTTCATTAACAAACCCTGTGTCTTTAAAATGATGTTCAAATCCATCGTATTCAAGAATAACCATATTTGCTTTATCAACATCATCTCTATAGATAAGCAGAAAATCACTTCTGTAATCTGGTATTTGTGCCAATGGATTAAGTTGTTTTATATACCTGCCTATATCAAATTGTGAGATTATTTCAATCCTGTCTTCATTTTCTTTATAAAATTTGGTTTGTTTGATAAGATTGTATAAAAATTGTTCCATCGGTGATTCTGGAGTAATTGGTTTGTCTGGCTTGTCATGATTCCTTTTATAAAACTGTAATGCCTTTCCAACCTCTCCCCTAATATCTTCTGGATTTTTGCTCATAACAAATCTAATACTTTCTTTTGCCCTGCTAAAACCAACATTAAGTCTTTGGGCTTTAAGATTGCCGTCTTCTTCCTCATCCAGCTTTGATAATTTAATCGGAAAGATATATTTCAAAATATCTTCATTAGGTTTTTCTACCATTGAATAATATATGATGTCTTTCTCATCTCCCTGACATGAATCAAATGTCATTATTTTTAGATTAAATTCATTTTGATAAAACTGCCAGTTTTCGGAATCATATACCTGATTTGTAATCAGCTTCTGTTGATTTGTAAATGGGGTGATTATTCCCACAGTCCCTTTAAATCCTTCTTCTTTCAATCGTTGTAATTCATCAAGTATAAAATTTACCTCTGCTTGATTTGTGTTTTTATATTTCTCTTGCATATCATCTGGTTTGACAGGATAAAATTGGATAACATCCTTAATACTCTTGCCTCTGATTTTCATAACCTGAAGGACATTTTGATAAAAGGTCTCATTGGAATAACCTATGATTTCAATATATCCCCTGAAATGTTTCTTTAAACTGCACTGATAATTTGTAATATTCCTCATGAAGTCAAGTATAGAATTTTTGATATTAAAGTTGACCACCTTATCCGTGACCCGTTGCTGCTCGTCGTCACCCAATGAAAGAATATTTCTCTTAAAAGCATCTTTAACCCTGTTAAATAGAAAATTGTTTACTGCAACAGACGCATTATGTGATTTTACATTGCTATATTGTTTTGGATCTCCTAAGACTACAACCTTTTCAGCCCTTAAAATAGCAGGAAAAGCCTGAGCAATGCTTACCTGTGAAGCCTCATCAATTATTACAATATCAAATATATTCGGCTCTAAAGGGATAAATTCGCCAAGCTCTCTAATACTTACAATGAGACACGGAAAGGCATCAACCAATTTTTTAAGAAGGTCTTTGGGAATCTTTTTCTTTGCTCGTATTATTTTCCTCAATTCTTCCGCATCGTTTTTAAAATTGTCTCTAAAATTAACCACACTTTCGTCCAATATATTTGTCATTTTAAAGACAAGCCTATTTTCAAGGATTTTCCTGTCTTCTATATAACTGCCATGTAATAGCTTTGCGCTTCCATCACAAATTATAAAATAGGCATTCAGATACCTCTGTAGCTCGGCAATATCATCCTCTTGAAATTGTATATATTTATTTGAGAGTATAGAATTGATGTCCGATATGTTTAGACCGATTTTACTGCATGTGATGGGCAGTTTTTCATTGACCTTCAGAATATCATCAATGGCTGAAATTAATTGCTGTAACCTTTTGGATGTGTCTTCAAAACTATTTTCTTTCAATATAAGAAAGAGGTTTAATCTTATATCAGTCCAGCTTTCGTTCGCTTTTAGACAATGTTTATACAGTTGCATTTCCTCTAATAATTTATCCTTGTGATTTCTGATAGACTCTATATTGGACATGAAAAACTTTTCTTTAAATTGACTATCAAGAGATTTAATCTTTTTCCCGCAGAATAAATAACCGATTATAGGTCTTCTAATCTCTTCCAGTCTTTTGAGACAATCTTCAAGAAAAAGAAGGTTATCTTTGGACATTTCTCTTGATAACAAAAGTGAAGGATATTGATTAATGATTTTTTTGTGAAGGGCTTTTATCTGCCTGTCCAATGACTCTGCAATAGTTTTTAATTCCGAAACGGTAGATATGGATGCACAAAAATCAATTCTATAATTTTGAAAGAGGCAAGCATAATCTTTCTGAAATTGGCTTAAAGCTTTCCATAATCTTAATAATAACTCTGAAGAGTCCTCAACATCCTCTAACTCATCCAAATCAAGCAAGTCACGCCACAAGGCATTAAAGGTTTCCTCAAATGCTAATAAATGATTGATACTTGCAGGATTTAATGATGAAGAAACCTCAACCTCATTTTTTATATCTCTTTTAATATTACCTATGACATTATCAATCTCTTTCTCTATCTGCTCTTTTTGCCTTTCACAGGCGTTAAAACGATTTTTAATTTTTTCATAATTAATCTGTTTAAAAATCCCTGCAAAGGTATTCTCTTTTTTGCCGAGCCTTACAATCGGGTTTTGGATAAAATCATCCAGCCTCATCTTATCCAAAACATCATTAATTTTTTCTTCAACAACATCTAATGCCTCTTTCTTATCAGAAACCATTAATACAGATTTCTTATTCAAAAGAGCATTATAAATAATTGCTGTTATCGTGTGGCTTTTACCAGTTCCAGGAGGACCTTCTATTATTACCCGTTCACAGTCTTTCCTATCAATTGCCCTTAAAACCTGCAACTGCTCTTTATTTAAAGGTATAGGGCTATTATATGCCAATTTCTCGCTGACTGACTGGCTATCATATTCCCGCTCCACCTCTCTTTCAAAAATTACAGGGTTTTTAAAGAGATAATCCGTGCTGAGCTTTGATAATATCTCAAGGGCTTTGGCTTCTTCACCCGACAAAGCAAGACTTAAAAGCTCCTCGTAATCATTAAGCAGCGCCTCATCGGATTTATCAAATATTGACAAGTAACAATTATTGGTAAGCCTGACATTGTCGGTCTTTACATTAATAGGTGCAGAGGTATTAATTTGAAATGGTTTTATTGCAAAAAAGTCACAAATCTCATTTAAAATTCCTTGAAGGTATTTAAGCAATTCACCTTTTCCTTCAAAACTGCTTAAATAAAGATGTCTTGGCGGAAGGTCAATTCTCCAATCTTTGTTCTGCTCATCTGCAATTTTCTTACTCACATATTGGATAGCCTTTTTGTTAATCAAAAATACCGGGTCAAATTCTAAATTGAATTTACCCTCCTCTGTTCGTTCAATTGATACCGGTATATAAAAGATTGGATAAACAATACTTTCATATTTTATTTCCAAGAAATAGAGATAAAAGTCTTGTTTGTCCAAGACCTGTTTATTTTTCCAAAGGTCATAAAGTTCATCATAAAAGTCTGAAATTACATATTGGGATAGGTAAGAGGCTAAATCTTTAATTTTCTCTTTATTGATAGTATCCTGTATATCCTTTATGACAGCATCTTTGTTTGGGATGTTTTGTTTTTTAAGAAAATCTAAAATAATTTGTTCTGGTGATGTTTTATCAAAAAGTGTGGAGTTATTCTGTAGATTTCTTATTTGATGAATAATTTCTTCTGGAAATTTAACTACAAAATCTCCCTTGCCAATATTTGCAAAAGGATTATTTTGAAAACTATCGGAGAGTAATCTTGAGGAATACTGAGGTAGTTTTAGATATTTTGCTAAATCTATATCTGTAAGAATGCCATCTTTATTGTATATAGAAACCCTTCTGCTCGGTGGTCTATTGTCTTTAAAGTCAGTCTCAAGAAACTCCATGTAGTATTTACACAGTTCAATTAAAAATTCTTTAGGATTGTAGTTCATAATTTTTTAAGTTTTTTACATCTTTTTGGTGGGCGCAGCCCACCCTACTTGCTGTTAGCTGCAGTTTTTGCAAGTGTATTATAGTAATCTTCTTTATCTCTGACATTGCTATATTTCAGATAAATCTCCTCGTCTAATATTTTTTTCATACACTCTGTGACTACATGTTCAAGGTGATGCAAGTTTTCCAAATTACTATCAGAATCGCTGACTTTAATATTGCCGTGCAACATTCGGGAGCGAATATCATAAAGCATGTTAATATCTTTATATGTACATTTTGGTTTTGTGTTTAGGAATCTGGACACTCTTGAACAAATAGTTTTTGTAGCCTCGCCTTTTTCTTCCTTTGAAAAAAAGTGCCTCAAGAGCACTCATCAAAAAAATGAAAGCAGCAAACCAATGAGAATTGAAAAAACCCAGATACAGAAAATATAAGGCATTATGTGTGCGATTAGAAATCGAGTTCATTTTTAATAGATTAGAGAATCCTTTATCTATGATCTTTAAATCAGCAAAGGTAATTGGACTGTAACTTTTTTCTGGCAGGATGGACTGCATGGTTTCAGATATTCTTTTACAAATATTAGTATCGTCTTTACAAAGTCTATAAACAAGGAATAGGCGCGATAGTTTATAAATTTTGAAGGCAAGAAGAAGTAAATTTATTTCTTCTTTATATTTATTCAAATCAGGATTATTAGCGATTAAAGCCCAATCTTCCAGACGCATATATTCTATGTCAAGTTCTGAAATCCCAGCTATTTTCGGAATTTCGTCATCTGCTACAAATCTCTGCAAAGCGTATCTGCTCCCTGCAAAGGCGAATTCTTTAGAGCCTTCATAATCGAAACCAAATAGCGGCATTACTATTTTCATTTGTTATACTTCCTTCATTCCAAATGCATAAGAAAAAATAAAAATAAGGGAACAGATTTATTTTTTCATTACTTCTGCTTTAAAACCCTCTGCAAATTCTCACACCCAACTTCAAGCCCCATATCACATGCATTCCTATAATCAGAAATCGCCATGCTTTTATTCCCTAATTTTTCATAGACAAGCCCACGATTGTTGTAGGCATCAGCATAATTCGGATTTATGACAATTGCCTTATTATAATCCTCAATCGCCATGTCATATTGTCCTTTATTACCATAGGCAAGCCCACGATCGTTATAGGCATAATAAGTCGGAAATACTGCAATTGCCTTACTATAATCCTCTATTGCCCTGTCATATTGACCTTTGTAAGCATAGGCAGTTCCACGCTCATCGTAGATTCTGCTACTATTCGGCTTTAATGAAATTGCTCTATTAAAATCCTCAATCGCCTTGTCATGCTGCCTTTTGGCATGATAGATACAGCCACGAGCTTCGTAGGCATAAGCATCATTTGGGTCTAATGAAATTGCCCTGTTACAATCCTCAATCGCCATATCATGTTGTCCTTTGCCACTATAAGCACTCCCACGATTATAATATGCTTTGGCATCATTCGGGTCTAAGGCAATTACCTTATTAAAATCCTCAATCGCACTGTCATAGTGTTCTTTGCCAAGATAGAGACAGCCACGAAAATAGTAGTCATCGGCATTGGGGTTTGCAGAAATGGAATCTGTGCATGCCTCTATTGATTTATCGTCATTTCTGTAAAATTCAATTTCTTTCTCAAACCACTCTTTTGCCCGAAATAATCTCTCCTCATTTGTAACCTCTGTTTTTTCAACATCCAACAAATCCAAATCAGCCAAACCACGACTGACGATATTTGAAGAAGTTTTTTGCAGACTGGATGTTTTTGCCTTTACTAATTGACTGTTTTTTTCTTTATCTTCCGCCATTTGCACCTTTACGATAAACCCTTAAGCCTTTCTTTTGCCAATTTAATATCTGAATCAATTTTTGCTGATAATTCCTTTAATAAATCGCTGCCTTCCTTTTCTGCTTCCTGAACTTGCATCATCATTCCGTATATTTCAGTTTCTTTAATTATTTCTACCTCTCTTTCAATGGTTTTAAGTCTGCCCTTAATCTGAGATATGCTTCGTATCATCCTTACCAAATCAACTGCTATTCCTTCACCAATAACTGATTCAGGACTTGATTCCCATTCATGCAAGATTTGCCGTAATCTTTCAATATCGCCATTAGCGTATGCATCATTTACCTCTGCCATAAGTTTCGTTCTATATTCCCTATCACTTTCATTAACTGATTTATCAGGATGGATTTTTATAGCAATTTGACGATACAATTTTTTTATCTCTTCAGAAGGCTTAAAATCTCTACTAAATTCTTCTTTTGGAATCTCATGCGAATGAAATTCCTTTGCCGTGCTATTTGCAGTCTCACGGGCGTTTTCCGATTCTTCCTGAAAAACAGTATCTTGCGGATTTTGTCTTGCTATCTTTTCTGCAATCTGGGCATTGATTTCATCAAGTTCAACATATTTAATGCCTACTTCCTTTAAATATCTACGCTCAAAATGCAATACAGAATTTCGCAGAGTGGTCAATTCAAGTTCTTTTCCAGCCAGAAGTTCCGATATATTGGCAAGCTCAGCACGTTTTAATTCAAGTTCTTCTTCTTCAGGTGAATTTACTTTTTTAATTGATGTATCCATAGTAGTATTTTTACCCACTTTTATTTTCCTATTCTATCTCTTGAACTATCCCCCCGCTTCCAGCCAAGTTGTTGGAGTCTTTCAATAACCTTCAAATCAGTATCTGTAGCTTCGTTAATTCTTGGCATATTAATAATTTCTGTTTCATCTAAAAATGTTCAGTAAATGCATAAGGTAGAGAACTTGAGTGTTTCATTGTTTTGAACCGGCGACAAATTGTCACCAGTGGAATCAAATCTTTCATAATCTCTGCCCTCTTATTAGATAAATTTTCATCTCAATCACTTCCTGCTTAACTATAATTTCCACTTTTCTCTTTAATCTTTTTGTTTTTTTGTCTGTGTAAGTCTGTGGCTGAAGATATGATTGCCCCTTCCCTCGCCAGTCCCACAATTGAGAGTGAAACAAACATCTTACTGTGGTAATCACTTAATTTTAGTAAGCCTTTAATCTCGCCTGATAGTTCCTTCACACTCTTTTTCCCGTCAATCCTATCCCACAAGAGATTTGAGGTCTGGATATAGGTGTCAATCATATCCTCTGTCCAATCAAATAACGCCTGAAGCGCCACCTCAAGAAATTTTATAGGGCTGCCCCTATTTCCATTTACCTTGACAGGGACATCATTTAAGAGGCTATGTGGTATAAAATTTATCCTCTGGTGTATATAATTAGAAAGGTCATCAATAAAAACTTCTCCCAAGTCTTTTGCCTCCCTTTCAAAGTCTGTTTTTCTATGCGGAGTTGATGCCTGACCAAGCCTGCTGTCTGCTAAAAATGCTGTATTCTTACTATTAACTTCATTTAGAAACATCTGTTTCTGATAATAACCTGTGATTGTCTCTCCGGGATTGAAGAACATGTGGGTATAAAGGGGGGCGATTCCTGCCCTCTCTAATTCCATGCTTGCCTCTGTCATTTCACCTGTCCCCTCACCTTTTCTCACCAGTTCGGTTGAGTCCTCTGTAAAGCTCTCTATCCCGATTTCCATACCGACACATCCAGCCTCTTTCATCAAAGGTAGTGTATCCTTATGTTTGGTTACATGGGAGGCTCTGGTAAGACCGCACCAGTTGACCTTGAGACCTCTCCTCATAATCTCGTTGCATAATTCTATAATATGACTCCTCTTCATCATGAGGTTGTCATCCCAGAAGTGAAACTGGTTTATATTGAATCTCTTTATAGCCTCTTCCATCTCATCTACAATTTTAACAGGCTTACGCCATCTTACCTTTCTGTCCCACATCAGCGGAGATGAACAGAATGTGCATGAGTAAGGGCATCCCCTTGAGCCTATTATGGGTAATCTAAGTCCGCCGGTTACATGCATTGGAGAGTTATACTGTTTTAAATCACCTGCCAGTTCCCATCTTGGGAAGGGAATTGTATCAAGGTCTTTTATATAACTGCGGGGATGGGTAATAACAAAAGCAGGGTTCGAGGATTCAAAGATTCGAGGGTTCAAGGGTTTTTCACTCGAATCGTTGACCCCTTGACTCCTTGACCCCTTGACCCCTTTATTTTTATACGCTATACCTTTTATCTCTCTTATCTGCTCCTGTTTATCCTCTTTTGCTAATTTGACAATCTCACAGAATGTCTCCTCTCCTTCATACATAACTGCATAATCACAATATTTAACCGCATCTTCAGGGCAGACAGTTGGATGGACACCGCCATGTATTAAAAGTGCATTGGTATTATTTCTTATGAATTCTGAGAGTTTAAATGCAATAGGAGACTGTGCTGTCCAGTAGCCTATACCAATAATATCCCATCGCTTCTCCATTATCCTTTGATACATCTCATCAAGACACAGATTCTTAATCTGTCCATCCATAATCTCAACATTGACATCAGGAAATTTATCCATCACATAAGCTGACAGGTAGAGCATATTCATAGGCAGAATCTTTTTATGCCTCTGGTTTCCAAGGGCAAAGGGAGGATGGATTAATAAAATTTCTAATTTAGGATTTGGGATTTGGGATTTGGGATTTTTAATTCTGGCTTCTGACTTCTGACTTCTGACTTCTGACTCTTTACATGCGTATCTCTCCTTTATAGACTTTAAAATATCTTCGTCTGTATAAAGACGGATTATATCTATATCGTTGAGGTTCATGTTCAGCAATTCAGAATAAATCTCCTCTTGATAGGTAAATGATGAGATTAGTATTGCATCTATTTTTGTTTTTTTTATTTCGGCAGGAGGTATTACCTTAAACCCACAGAATCCGTCCTTCTGTCTTAGAACAGACCTGTCAATTATGCAGTCTGCTGCAAAACCGCTCCATGAGGCATTTTTAAGAATCATATCCGTATGTTCCCCTGCCCCATAGATTGCCAGTTTTATGTTATGAGATTTCCATTCGGCAATCTTTTTATTCAACCTTGAAATATAATTTTTATAAACTTGAGATTCGTAGAACATAATTTAATTCTCCAGCCACAGACTTTCACCGACTAAAAAAACAAAACCTGATTTGAAACCACAGATGGACACAGATTAACACAGATTTTAAAACCTCTGTTTTTCATTATTAGTCTGTGTTTGTCAGTGGCTAATTTTAAGTAAATATCTTTTCACAATAGAAATCTACAATCCTGTCCCAGTCAAACAATCTCTCAGCCCTTTCCCTCCCCGCCATCCCCATCTTCTCTCTGAGTGATGGGTCATCTAAAAGAATATCTATTTTTTCTGATAGGGCATCTGCATCGCCTGGCGGAAAGTGAAATCCTGTAACGCCATCCTCTACACTATCCCTCAATCCTCCTGCCCTTGATGCAACTACAGGCTTGCCGCACGCCATCGCCTCTGTAGCTACCATACCAAACGGCTCCTCCCAGAGGGATGGAATAACACATATATCCATATCCTGATATATCCCCACAATATTCTGGTGGTCAACCCATCCCATCGGAACTATGTAGTCCTCACTGAATGGCCTGTCTATTGTGGCAAATATTTTAAAATCATCCCTCTTTCCCCTCAATATTGCCGCTGCCTTTAACAGGACATCAAGTCCCTTTCTGCCCTCACGCAATCTGCCGCTTACAAATATTTTTTTAATTTTTCCATTAAGGCTGACGGCTGATGACTGACGGCTGAAGGCTGAAGTATCTACTCCTCCGGGTATTACAAATACATTATTGTTGTAAGGGGAGAGGAGTCTGCCGCATAAGCTGTTATAAGTAATAAGTGCATGGCATTTTGAAAGTGATTTCTTGGCATATTCATAATAAAATGGCATGAATGCAAACCCTCCTACATACTCCTGCCCCCACACAGAAAGATTGTTAGATATAATCTCATCCTTCATGCTTGATGTTGCACACCTTATGCAGTCAATCGGCGTCTCAAAATAATTTTTCTCACAGATCCTGCCATCCTTATATAAAAGGTAATAATTCGGACAGAGGAGCTCATAGGTATAGAACCTTGCAACAACCTTATAACCCTTGGCGGCATTTATTATATATGGCTTTAGAAAATAGCTGTCGCCAAGATATATAAAATCAGGTTTAACTTTATCTATAACTTTTCTTAATGCACGGGGGACAAAAAGTGCATTAAATGTAACAGATGAAAACTCTATTTGATGAACCTTAAATGGAAGATTTGCCCCATTTACATGCCCCCTCGGATACATATCAGGCATATAAGATACAACCATCTCTACATCAAAACCCCTCTTTACAAGACGGCTTGCAACCTCTTTTACATCAACACATGCCCCGCCATGCGGCGGCCATGAAAACATAAGGTCAATAATTAAAATTTTCATAAAATTAGTGTCAGTGTTTAGTGTCAGTGTCAGTTAACAAATTTTCTTGCTGGCACTTATATCTAACCTGCTTACAGAGATGCCAGACATTAGTTAGAGTCTTTATAAAGAAATAATTTAATCCGCCTGCTCCACACACTAAAGATTTCTTTATAACCCTTTTTACCCTATAATTTACCTGATAAAAATTATCGTTGAGGTCGTATATTATAATTTTATTAATACCTGTCAGGAGGCTGAATACATCAAGATTGAGATAACCTCTCCCCGGTGAGTTATTGTAAAGGAGGACCAATATGTCAAATCTATCCTTTCTAATATCTTTTATAATGGTAAATATCCTTTTTGAAAACCTGAATTTTCCGTCAGGCATTACAATTGCTCTTAATCCATTTTGATATTTTTCTATCTGATACTCAAAAGATGACTGAACCATGACTGTAATATCAGAATCAGGAAACTCCTCCCTTATCTTATTTATAGCCCTTTCAAATATATGAAAGGGCGCTGTTCGGGTTATTAATATCTTCATAACAATAATTCAAGACACTCTTTAACTTTTCTATGCTCCGGCATCAGTTTAAGACACCTCTTAAGAAATTTAATAGCCTCATTTTGCCTTTTATCTTCCATGTATATCTTCCCAAGATGGAAATAACAACCGGCCTTAAAATTAGCTGAAACCCCTTTTATTTTTAAAATATTATAAAAACCTTCCACTGCAGATTTTCTCTTCCCTATTTCTTCATAGGCAGAATAGAGGTTATATAATACAACTACCTTCCCCGGATACAATCTCTCCTCCATCTCAATTTCTTCTATAGCACTCTCAATATCTCCCATCTCCCTGTATGTAATACCCATGTCATAGTGAACCCATTCAGCCTTTCGATTAATGTTGATAGCCCTATTAAATTCTTTAAATGCTTCTTTATATTTACGCTGCATCCTATAGGTAAGCCCTCTGTTATGACATACAACAGCCTTTCCGGGATACAACTTCTCCTCCATTTCAAAAGCCTTCAAGGCATTATTTATATCCCCCATTTCCCTGTATGCGATGCCAAGCTCCAAATGAAGCCCCTCTATTGATGAATGAATTTCAATCGCCTTTTTAAAATTCTCTATCGCCCCTTTAATTTTTCCCTCTTTTCTTAAGGCTATCCCCTCATCCATAAATCCATGTGTTGTAGATATGCTTACAATTCCTCTCCCTTTCTTTTTTTTCTTAAACGGCAGTCTTAAAAACCTTTCCAGTGGCTCAATAGTATCTTCCCAATTAAACCTCTCTTTAATCAACCTTACAGCACCACGGCTCCGTTCCTCTGCAATCTCAGGGTTTTTAATTATGGATTCTGCAACCTTTGATATTATCTTCTTATTGTCAGGACTAACTACCCAGCCCGCCTTATACTCCTCAATAAGGGGAGAAATAGTCATATAATCACCGATAATTACAGGCAATCCGCACCAGAGGTAGACCATTGTCCTTACAGGTGAGGCATGTTCCCTCTCTATGTTTTTATCCATTACATCTACTGCACATGAGGCACGGCAGTATTCGTTTATTAAATTATTAAATGGAATAGCTTCTTGTCTGATTACTCTCCCATTATTGGCAGCCTTATTCAGAGGGATTTTATAATTCACCCTTGATTCATAATCTAAAGGAAATTTTCCGCCGATTATCTTTAGATACCCTTTTTTATATTTATTTATCCCAGATAGGACAGTCATCAAAGCCATATCAGGGTTCTGCCATGGCCAAAATACACCGCTATAAATAAATACAGGTTCCTCTGGAATCTGACGCTGTGGGGCAACAGGCGGCACCGATATAGGAACCACATCAATATTTCCAATCGGTGAATTTTTTAAATCAACTCCTGCCATCATCAACCATGGAAGATAGTAAGTCCTCTGTCTCTCATTGGCGCATATAAAAAAATCTCCCTTTTGCAAGGCATTAATCTTTTTTATTGAAATCTCGTTGGCATTCCAATCCTTAAAAATCCCTTCAAGAATTAGTGGAACTGCAAGGTCAATAACCACAGGTATTTCCACAGGAGGGAGATAATCTGCAGTAAGCCAGTGCTGGCATATAATGACATCAGGAGAAACTTCATCAATAATTTTTGACAATGTATCCTCACTAAAAGAGTACCTTCTGATATGGGTGGGAATATTCACCATGCCTATAAGATTCTTCTGGGGGATGGCATAACATACATTATGACCCCTTGACCTCAAACCTTCTCCTATACCCCATGCCCTTATCCCTCCGCCTGTAGCCACATTGCCTTTGATGGGTATTAATTCATCGGAAATTAATAGGATGTTCTTTTTCATATCTGATTTTAATTAATAACCCTTAATTGACTAAGATACTCGGCTGCCTTTTTGTGCTGAGGGATAAACATCAGGCACCTTTTAAAATAATCCGTGGCATCATTAAGTCTATTATTATCCATATATATCTTTCCAAGATGGAAACAGCAGCCGGCTTTAAGGTCAACCGGGGCATCTTCATTTTTTAAAATATTATGAAAACCCTCTTTGGCGTATTCCCTTCCTCCATTCTCTGCAGAGGCAGAATAGAGGTTATATTGTGTGATTATCTTTAGAACTTCCATACCATGCTTCATCAAGAGATCCGTTGGATTCAATTTGAAAGCCTCCCTGTATTCATTCATTGCCTCCTCATACATCCCCCTCTTTATATAAAAATCATCTACCTTTTCGTAGTCCTGTGAGCCATCTGTTAGAAGCTCAAGCCATCTTATCTTTTCTTCCGACTGCATATCATCAATATTCAGAGGCTCTGAAACTTTCCCCTTCAGCCTGTAAACCCTGTAACGATTAAAAAATAACCTTTCCATATCATAGTCAAGCCCTGTAATCTGTCTGAGAATATCAATATTAAAATCAGTCCTCACTAATACGATATATACAGGTTTCTTTAAAATAATCCCTTTCAATATCTCATCAAACAGATAGGTATGCCATTGAGAATAGGGTTTGACAAAGTGAAATAAAAATCCCTCACAGCTTGGACGGTCAGCCAGCCTGTATAAATGAACATATGGTCCCCATTCATATATATAGTCATCAGGTAACGTCCTTTCTTTGATGTATCTTGCTATTTCAGGGATATAAAATAGTTGGTCTGCCTTCTGCAAATGAAGGAGTCTTTTATCCTTTTTATATAAATATAAAAAATGCAGCTTCCGATAAATATTAACCGCCAAAATAAAAATAACGCCAGAAATCAGAGGCATCATTCCAAATTCAAAAATTTTGTAAATCGCAACAGCAGACAGGATTGAGGCAATCTGGATTAAAGGTATATATTGATACATGCGGAATACCCGCTGAGAAATAAAGACAAAAGTTGTTGATAATAACCAGACAGCTAATAGCTGATAGCTGACAGCTGATAGCTCAAAGGGAATATACAGTAAAACTATAGAGGATAATAAAAATACAGACCATGTATCTTTCCAAATCGGGATAAAATCAAGCTTAAATCTATCCCACAATGCACTCAAAGAATTGTCTATGTAATCAAAGCATGTCTTAAGCCTTGTGTTATGTTGACGCCATAGCTGACGATTCTGACCCCTATAGAACCATGTTAGCAGGAGGGTGCAAATTATGACTATAACTGTAAAAGAGGAGAAAAAATATAATGCATCTTGCTGCCCATGCAGGAGCAAAAGAAAAAATATAAAGGCTGCAAAATATATAACATTAACAATCTTTATCATAAAGGCAACTGCTATAAATCCGCCTGCATACAATAAATAGGTCGGATTGCCATCCAACAACCCATGAGCTATTGTAAAAACTCCCAATGTTACCGGGATGACATAAATCTCTTCAGTATGGCATGAATAACCGCCTATATATGGAGAGGCGGAAAATATTGCATATATTAATGCGGCAACGAGGGCGGGAGTTGTTCCAAAGAGGTAATCTGTGACCATAAATGTTAATAGGATCGTAAAAATATTATAGAAGCACGAAAAATACCTGACATATTTAACATCTTCTCCAAATAATCTTGCGACAAAAATGTAAAGGTAAATAATAGCAGGTGTATAAAATCCCCAAAAATCTTTTATAAGCCTTATACCCCTTTTTCTAAAATATGCCGGATATGTAAGTATTCCAAAATCTGCGTCTATGGGAAAATTTACATAGGGAATACGCATCAAAAAACCAATAAATAAAATAGGTATTAACAATAATTCCATAATTCTTTAATCCTGCTTAAAGAAGGTATATCCTCCACACCCCTGAAGCATACCCCATTTGAATTGAGGTTATAAAAACTCACATCCTTCTCTCTTTTAACAATCTCCTCAATATTCCGAATATATCCATACAGATTTTCGTGGGTTGGTATACTCAACCCAAACCTATCAGTTACATATACCGTTTTTTGTTCAGATATCTTTTCCTTATGAATATCTCTTAACATATAAAATCCATTTATCATCTCAAACCACCTTTCCCCTTCTGAAATAGCATTTGAGTAAAACCTATTTCCTGGAAAGGCGCAATCCTGCCCGACTAAAATAATAGGATTTGCACCAAGCTTGATGAGTATATCCAAGGCTATGCAGGATACTGAGCCTCCACCTTCGGTATAACCCTTATCCTCTATCCCTTGCCCCTTGCCCCTTGCCCCTTGCCCCTCATATTTTTTTAGGGTAATAAATTTTTCCCCTTTATAATTTTTTACAACAACCGGATTTGAAGTTGGAAGAAATATCAAGGGCACATACGAATCAAAATAATCTGTCAGGTGAATATAGCTGAATTCCTGCGGGTCAATGGATATTGTAAAATCAGGTTTTATATCGTTTCTCATGAGTGCGTGTAGGGCACTATCCACTGCCATTATAATCACCCTTTTGGAGAGGCTCTTTAATTGAGGGATAGATGGGTCAAGGGAAGGGCCTGAGCTTACAAGTATACCTGGTAAACCTTTATATTTACCAAACAACTCCTTAATCCCTTCACTATTTAAAACCGCATCCCTGTTCAATCTAAAATTTCTATTTTCTGTACCACCGAGTAATACAGAAAAACGTCTGTCCATCTGCAGCATTTCAAACGCATTCCTTATCTTCTGAAAGCCATCAGGCATGCATTTAAGGGAAGGTGAAAAGATAACTACCTTTTTATTATTATCAGGCAGGCTGTCCCACTTTTCGGATGTATACCTTAAAAAAATAGCAGAGACCTCCGCTTCGCTATCGCCCGTTATTATCCATAGATTTGACTGAGAAAGCATCTTGGAAATGTCCCTTTCAATAAAGGCTGCAGAGAGAATCTCTCTGTTCAGTTCAATGATAAGGAGATTCCCATCTTTGCCAACTGCCCTTAATATGGAATCAACATGATATCCCAATCCAAAGCCATAGAGCAAAACAGTATCACCGCCTTTAATTCCTGAGGCTTCGGCAAATCTGTCACCCTCATTTAGTGGGTCGTGAGAACTGTGGAGTAAAATATTATTACACCTTGCTGTAACATGACCGCTTTTTGAAGTAAAAATATTTACTCCATCTGCTATCTGAGGAGAAATAAACCTTTCAATATCCATTCCCCTCTCTTTTATAATTGATAGATTTTTATAAAAATTTGACATAATTTAAAGTGTGAGTGTAAGTGCAAGTGTAAGTATTAAGCTTTTTATGCTCTTCCCTTACACTTTCACTTGCACTTTTTTACAAACTTATTATCCTTATCCCCTTCTTTTCAAGATGGGATATGCTTTGATAAATCTTTTCCCTGTTTGCAAATGATGCTATCAGGACTGCATCTGGCTTTATTCTTTCTATTGCTGAGGGGGATTCTATCTTTCTGCCTGCAAATGATTTTCCATGTCTTGAGAAATCACTATCCACCACTCCAATAACTTCATAACCTATTTCCTCAACTGCATTAAAACTTATCTGTGCAAGGTCGGCAGAACCATAGAAGACAATCCGTCTTACACCCTCATTGTAATACCGTTGTAATCTTGACCTGTATTCATCCTTAGTCTCACGATGAAGGGTTAATGTTTCATCCATAAATGAGGAAAATAGCTGGTTCAGATAAGCCAGCCCTGACTCTGTAATATGATAGGACATATCCTTTTTATTACTCCCTCTTGTTTTTATAATCTTTTTCAAAACAAATTCCTTGAGATATTTATTAACCATTGACGGAGCCAGATGGACATATAATGCAAGCCTGCTCTGGGCAACATTGGAATTTTTCTCTATATGAAGGAGAAGTATTAATTCCCTTAATTTTGGCGACGGTTTTAAAAATTTTAAGTTGTTAAACATTTATTCACTCACTGAATGATTATGCTGGTTAAATAAAAAAACAATCCATATTTTACCCTGCTGCCATCTGAACTGAATCGGCATGGGGAATTATCAAATGCCTGGTATTGTATGTATCATCTGCAAGAACGAGTTGTCTTGCCAGTCTGCTCTTTAAATTTATAAGAAGCGGTCCCCTTAAATTTGCAGTCATCTTATACAGGTCTTCAGGAATTGTTACAATTACTGCCGTTACAATCTCATTCAAATTTTCTGCACTGAGGCTGTATAAATCTTCCTTCCTGATTTTCACCTTATAATCGGGCTTAAATAAGATGGGGTCAATAATTACAAAACCAACCGTAGGCTCATCAACAGCCTGAAATAATTTGAATGGGGTATCTCTCCCCATATCAAGTATCACATACCTCTTTATGTCAGGAAACCCTATTATCCCCTCCGGGACAATTATGATTTCGTTTTTATCAATCTTAATTGTTCCAAATCTTAATGTATTAATTTGCAAAGTTGCCTCCCAAACAAAACTAATTTTAGCCACAGACTTTCACAGACTAAAGAACAAAAAAATAAAAACACTGAAATACACAGATAACTTATGATTAACACAGAAAAAAGAATCATAAAAATCATAAATACTCAGTGTCCATCTGTGTCAAAAAAGATTAGTTTTTTTCTCTGTGTTCTGGCTAAATATATCTTTTATTTTCTCAAAACTTTCAGAGTTCAGCCTTGCTGCAAGCCTATTCTCCTCCAATATCTTCGCATATATCTCTTCCCTGTGTATCATAAGCTCAGGCGGCGCCTCAATCCCTACCTTTACCTGCCTTCCTTTTATCTCCATTATGGTGATTTTTATATCATCACCAATATTTATACCCTCTCCCGACTTCCTTGTCAGAATTAACATAAGCAAGTGTAAGTGCAAGTGCAAGTTAATAGTTATTCACTTTCACTTTCACTTTTTTCTTAATATATTTGCTAATCCCATGAGCATTCTGCTAATTTCCAAAATTTCATTTTCTATCTCGGTATATTTCTCTATAGACATATACCCTAAATCTTTAGATAACAGGAGTAGATATTTAAGTTCAGCAGCTGATCCTTTCGCTATCCCAACGAATTGCCTATATTCTTTGCTTCCAAGCCGACCACTACCTTCCATAAGGTTTGATGGTATAGAATACGCTGCCCTTCTTATTTGAGATATCAGACCATATCTCTCATCGGAAGGGAATAGTTTAGTTAATTCATACAGTTTTAATGTCAATGAATGTGATTTTTTAAAAACATGGAGGTCTTCAGCGCTTTTTATCCTATCCATTGTATTTACGCTTACACTTACACTTGCACTTACACTTATCTTATAAAATCCAGCAGACTCGGCTGTATAATCTTTGCAGTTGACTGGAGTGTTGCCTGATACGCTGTCTGGAGTAGTGCAAGGTCACTGGCAGCCTTTGCTATATCAGCGTCCTCAAGATTAGATTTTTGCTTTGTTGCATCCTCTTTGGTCAACTCCAGAAGACCTTTCATTTCTTCCAGTCTATTTACCCTGCCGCCCACCTCTCCCCTTATTCCTACCACCTTGTCAATGTTTGTATCAACAAGTCCTACTGTACCAAATATTGCATTTGTATTATTATTGTTAAGGGCATCTTTAAGGAGTGTGAGTGTCTTTATAATATTATTCCCGCCTATAATGCCAAGGTCGGCTGCAGATGTTCCAGAACCTACCTCCTTTGCATATGCTAATGTTGATGAGCTGTTTGAAAGTATCTGGAGCGACCTTCCAGAAGAGTCTATACTTGCAGTAACATTTAGTCCTGAATTATTTATAGCACTAATTACATCAGAGATAGTTGTTGCCGAGCTTAGACTAATTGTCCCTGAGGCGGCACCATTCACAACTGATATTGATGTAAGATTAAGTCCGCTGCCCCCATTTAAAAGTGATAGTGGAGTTGATGTTGTCAGATTTGGAGAAAGGTTAAGCCCCTCTATGTTATCAGGCCTGCTTGCAAGTATCCCCAGATTATTTGCCGTGCTGCCGCCGCCAACCTCCTCAATAGTCAGGTTCTGTGTAGCAATACTGTTATCATCCTTTATAATAATGCCATTCCCTGCACTATTTATAGAAGCCGTAACATTAACACCGCTGGTATTTGATATGGCATTTATCACATCTGAGATAGTAGATAACCCTGAAAGGCTTATAGTTGATGAATTCCCCCCCCTGTCCGTTATCTTTATAGACCCAAGTGATACACCACTCCCCTTGTTTAATGAGGATAGGAGTGTATTTCCGTTTATATCAGGACCCATATCTGCTGAGAGCAGAGTAGAACCGTCAAGTGTCACCCCGATACTCTTTCCAGTCTCTATCTCTACCTGAGCCTCTTTTTTATCTCCAAAATAGATTGCACCTGATGTAAATGGGGCTGTATTTGTCTTCTGCCCTGCAAATATATATTTGCCCCCTATAGATGCATTCCCAAGCAAGGTTACCTGCGATATTAGACTGTCAACCTCTTTTGCATATGTCTTTCTTGTATCGGCTGTGGCAGGTGCCCCTGCCTGAGATACAGCTATCTCCTTAACCCTTCTCAATAGTTCACTCATACTGTTAAGAGTAGAATCTGCCATATTGAGTGATGCAATGCCTTCATCAATATTCCTCAAATGCTGGTCACTCGCCGATACCCTTGTCCTGTAGTCCAATATACGAGTTATATCAGCAGGGGCATCAGAGGGCCTGTTGACCTTTTTCCCCGAAGAAAGTTCCTCCTGAGCCTTTAACAGCCCTTCATTATTCGTAAATATATTAAATTGGGTGTTATTATACATCATCCTGTTTGTTATACGAAACATAAAACCCCCAAAAGAAGCAATGAGCAACGAGCAATGAGTAATGAGCAATGTGCAATGAGCTTTTTTTACTCATTGCTTTGCACTCATTGCTCATTGCTTCTTCATCTTACTGTATTTAACAATGTTGTAAGCAATTCATCCACCGTTCCTATGAGCTTTGCTGCAGCACCATAAGCATGCTGATATTTTATAAGATTTGTCATCTCTTCATCAAGAGCCACACCTGATACAGTCTCTCTTCTGTTTTCCAGTTGAAGCTTTACCGCCTCTCTCTGTTTTACAGTATCCTTTGCAGTGGCTGTATCAATTCCAACAGTCCCGACTACGGCATTGTAATAATCATCAAATGTATATGTCCCGGATGCTGCACCCGAAACCCCGCCCATGGTAAGGCTGCCCTGCAGCCTTCCTATTGATATGGCATTATCTCCATCACCTGCCGCCTCACTCTTTGCTGCAGCCACCTTTTTAGTATTCCCTTCCACAGTTGAATTTAATGACATGACACTTGAGGAATTTTCAGAGGCACTTATTATAAACTTATCCCCGCCGGATGCAGAACCGGAGATAGAAACTGTAATACCCTTCTGCTGGAAGAATGTGATAGAACTTCCTGATGAGAATGTATAAGTGCCTGATGATGCGGACTGGGTTGTATTATAGATTGTATATTGGGCAGATGATGCAAACCTGACCTCATAATTATCTGTGGCTACAACCTGCGGGTTACTTACACTGCCTGAACTTATTGTGGCACTCCCTGTATTTGAGGCACCTGTCTTTGTTGTGACAGAGAGGCTGTTAAAGAAATTCATACCTGTTGATTTATCAAGCCCGTATCCTGTCACATGCTTCTTGTTCACCTCTTTTACTATTGTAGATGACAGGATATCCACCTTCTTTAAATATTGCTGGACATTGCTGTCCCTCGTCTCAATCAGGCCTGCCAAATTCCCGCCTGTCAGGTCGCTTGTAATGTCTGTAAGTGTCCCGTCAACATTCTTCCATTTCACATCATGGAGTGCAGCATTTTCCCCGTTTGTTACTGCCTGCAGCTGAAAGGCATACTGTCCTGTTACGAGAGGCCTCCCCTTTGCTGTGTAAACAACCACCTGTTTATTTGATTCCTCATAATAATTAATATCAATTTTTTCAGCCAGTTTTTTTATTGTAAGCTCCCTCTTGTCCCTCAAGTCATTGGCATTTTCGCCTGTCACCTCTGCCTCATGAATTACCTTATTCAGCTCGGCTATCTGGCTTGTATATTGATTAACCTCATCAACTGAGGATACGATTTTTTTATCAATATCATCCCTGATCCTCTTTAAATCGGTTGAAAGTTTATTGAATGTATCAGAGAGAAGTTTCCCCTTTCCAATAACAGCCTGTCTCTCCGTCTCCCCTGCTGGATTTAAAGACAGGTTCTGCCATGCCGACCAGAATTCAGATAGATTCTTATTTAGTCCCCCGCCTGTCGTCTCATTAAATATCACCTCTGCACGGCTGAGAGATTCCTCTTTCACATTCCATTTCCCTAACATATTTGTTTCAGAGATAATCTGGGAGCCAAGGAAATTGTCGTATGCCCTCTTTATCTCCGTTATCCTCACTCCCGTCCCTATCTGACCCGGTGTTGTGGAGATTGGAGGGGCTGCATCAATTATTGCCTGCTGGCGGGTATACCCTTCTGTATTGACATTGGCAATATTATGGCCTGTA
The DNA here is from genome assembly GCA_016194325.1 of Nitrospinota bacterium. Taxonomy (GTDB): domain Bacteria; phylum Nitrospinota; class Nitrospinia; order UBA9942; family UBA9942; genus UBA9942. Next base: position 22,158 of record JACQBS010000123.1, read on the forward strand.
ACCTCCACGGCAGTCTGCTGGGAGAGGAGTGCCCATCTGGCTATATTTAAGACTCCATAAATGTTTGTCATAAAATATCAACCCGTAACTTTCACCATCCTACCCCTCTGCACCTGGCTATGAACAACACCAGATGAGAGGTAGATAGGACGGGGGTTTGCCATGTCATTTAAAAATTTGAAAGATTCCTTAAGGGTATCCATTGAGAGCTCTATAAAATTTTTGTTCTCCCTGTTCACATCCCTTATAGTCTGAGTCAGCGACAGGAGTTTAGACCGATAATTTTTAAATATAGATGAATATGGCTCTACAGTTGAATCCGATATATATGAAAGGGTTATATCCTTTGACTCGGCTTCAAAAAAACCTGCAAGTCTGCTGCTTAGGGACATTCTTGAATCCTCAAGCATCTTTAGTTTGAGTATCATTGTCTCCTTCTGCTTTATGCAGTCATGCAGTTCATTCAGTGAGTTTTCTATTATAAATCGCTTCTCCCTCTGGAGAATGTCAACCAGCACTGAATAACCTTCTACAATCTCTTTTAATACCTCTGACAGATTATCAAGTAATGTATTCATAAGAATTTTATCGGCATTTTTAAGAGAACCCTTTAAGCTTGACCTCAAAGTTTTAGGTTTTTACTAATCCCTAACCCCTGCTTTTTTAAGCTGTTTAAATAGCATATCTGATATCCCGCTCTCTCTTTTGTCAGCCATGCTTTTTGCAACCTCCTGATCTATCATTGACCTGTAAATTTCTTCACCATTTTTACCGTCTATGAAACCACTTTTGGGAACTGTATCTCTCATTGTCTTTAATACATAATATAAAAATACAGACTCAAAATCGGCAGTAAGCTTTTTTAGTTTTTTCTCATCAGCATTTAAAAACTGACTATTAATGCCTGATGTCTGGTTGGTCGCATTTATCTTCACAATATCTCCAATTCTGCCTGTAGTGCCCCAACAGCCTTTAATGACTGGAATATGGCAATCAAATCCCTCGGTGAAACGCCGACGGCATTGAGTGCCTTTACCAAATCCCCTATATTTGCAGCCGTTGGAACCAATAACACCCTATTCCCTTTTTCTCTGACTGTTATAGTAGATTCAGGTGCCATCATCGGCTGTCCAAATGTCAGCGGCGGAGGCTGTATAACCTGTAACTGCTCCTTTATTTCCACAATCAATTCGCCGTGAGAAATTGCAGCAGAGGAGATCTTTACATTCTCGCCTATTGCAACAGTCCCGGTCCTTTCATCCAGTACCACCTTCGCCCTGTTATCCACACTTACATCAAGAGACTCTATCTGTGCCATCATCTCTACGAGCCTCCCTTTAAGTTTATCAGGAATCTTTATATTTATTGTCCCTGAATCTAATGGAAATGCCATTGCCTCTCCCAGACTTGTATTGACTGCCTTCGTAACATTTAATGCTGTTGTAAAATCAGGCCTGTAAAGGACAAGATTGAGGTTATCCCTTTTATTAAAATCAAAAGGGACATCCCTCTCCACAATGGCCCCGCCTGTAATTTTTCCTACTGTCGTATGATTTTTCTGAACCGAAGCCCTTTCAGCCTCAGCCCTGAATGCCCCGCCAACAGATACTGCCCCCTGGACTACGGCATATATCTCGCCGTTTGCTGCCTTAAGGGGTGTCATAAGGAGTGTCCCGCCTTCAAGACTCCTTGCATCTCCAAGTGAGGATACAGTAACATCAATCCGTCCCCCTATTTTTGCAAATGGCGGGAGATTGGCGGTGACCATCACTGCGGCTATGTTTTCAATCCTAACATCCAATAACTGCCTGACATCAACTGTAGTCCCAAGTTTTTCCAGCATACTTAAAAGGGTCTGCGTGGTAAACTGGCTGTTATAGGAATTGTCACCGGTATTTTTCAGCCCCACTACAAGGCCATAACCGATTAACTGGTTATCCCGAATCCCGCCAATATTTGCTATGTCCTTTATACGAATAGCCTCAGAAGACAGAAGACAGAAGACAGAAGACAGAAGACAGAAGACAGAAATGAGAACTATTTTTTTAATTATTTTCATTTGCTCCTCACTCTTAACTCATAACTCTTAACTTAGAATGGCCATATCCATTTGAATGCCTTCCCAAGCCAGCCAGGTCTCTGTTCGTCATCCAGGCTCCCCTCACCTTTATATAGTATTTTTGCATCAGCGATATCAGTTGAAATAACACTATTGTTTCGGCTTATATCTTCGGGCCTGACAATACCGCTTACTGTCATATACTGCGTCTCATCATTAACCTTTATATCTTTAACTCCGTCTATTTTTAGATTTCCATTCGGCAAAACCTCAACCACCACTGCAGTTACAGTGGCATTGAGATTGCCTGCCCTTGTAGTTGTCCCTATGCCTTCAAATTTATTTCCACCCTTCACCTGAAAATCTGTAGGTATTCCTGTCCCTGCTTTAAAACCAAGGGTATTATCACTGGCACGGGATGTCTTGGTCTCAGATGCCTTTGATGCCTGGGAGGATTCGGCAATCACAACCGTAACAATATCTCCAACCTTATTTGCCTTTGTATCCTTAAATAAAAGGAGCTTGCTCTCTTCTTTGGGCCATAAGGAACCCTCTTCGTATGAAACTTTGGGAGCATTTATCTCAGGTAAGGGCCTTGTAACCTTTGCAGCACAACCAATGGACAGAAGACAGAAGACAGAAGACAGAAGACAGACTTTTATTTTCTGTTCTCTGTTCTCTGTTCTCTGTTTTCTATTCTCTGTCTTCTGTCTTCTGTCTTCTGATTTCATAGTTCCTCCTAAAACTCCACCCTTACAGTGTTAGAATCTATTATCTTTGCATTAATTACCTTATTTGAAGATACATTCAATACCTTTACCAGTTCCCCTTTTCCCCCCTTATCCCTTACAACCCCCTTTACAGCAACTCTAAGCATATTGGACTCAGCCACAATATTTACCACATCACCCTGATTTACAAGGATCATTGTCTCAGCAGAGCCTATTCTAATAACCTCACCCTTTGCTATATCAACCTTTGCCTGTTTGCCAACAATATCCCTTGGGTCAGTTACTATCTGAGATAAATCCCTGCTTATCTCCCTCTCCTCTATCTGTATAGAGGTTTCAGAAACTGGCTCTCCTTTTTTTATGTGATTTGCTGCAACAGCTACAGGCAGCACAACTTTTAAATCAGCAGCTATATTTAAACCTTTAAGGAACTTTCCATCTGTCTTAAAGATAATATTAAAAAATTTACGCCCTGAAGAAGTGAGTGAACTGCCGGCATTAATTTCATAACCAAAGTCAGGAGAAGGCAGAATAATCTTTCCGCTATAGTTTATATTATCAACTACTATCCTCCCTTTGGTTATATCCTTTCTACTTTCAACAAAATCCTCTATAGCACTCCTTAACTGCTGAGGTGTAAATTCAAAATATTTTCTTGATATATTAATCCTCTGGGGGGAGTTCAGTTTTATATCTTCTAAAGCAATTCTGTCCCTTTTTATACTGAGTTTTAGCTGCTCATCTGTTATTGCCTGCGATTCCCCCGGCAACGGCGAATATCCTATTGCAACATTTTTGAGCTTATTGACAAAATCTGCATCTTCTCCGTTTATCTCCGCAATATCTTTGAGATACATCACCTCTCCGGCAACAGAAGGCGAATCTATAATATTGACTGTAGCCTTATGATTATTGCTGTTCTTAATTTCTCCTCTAATTGGAAGTATCCGTGGAGATGGAGAATCATAGGCATAGGAAATACTGACAGAATACAGAAGACAGAGAACATAGGACAGAGAACAGAGGACAGAGGACAGAAAATAAAAGTCTGCCTTCTGCCTTCTGTCTTCTGTCTTCTGCCTCTTGACTCTTAACTCATAACTCATAACTCACAACTCCTTTACCGTTTTGTATTATTAGCTGTCTGAAGCATCTCATCTGCTGTCTGAATCGCCTTTGAATTTACCTCATATGCCCTCTGTGCGAGTATCATATTTGTCAGTTCCTCTACAACACTGACATTGGATATCTCAAGAAATCCCTGCTGAACTGTGCCCAATTCATTTGTCCCGGGGCTTCCTGTCCTCGGTGTTCCTGACGCATCAGTCTGCATTAAGAGATTATTACCAAGGGCTGCCAATCCTGCTGGATTTAGAAAATTTGCCATTGTAATAGTCCCGGCAACAGTTGGTGTAACTGTCCCTGGGCGAAGGACAGAAACCCGCCCTTGCTGATCGATAGAGATGCTTATCGCATCACTTGGAATAATGACGGTAGGTGTCATTGGATAACCATCAGATGTAACCATACGGCCCGTGTTATCTAATTTGAATGCACCTGCCCTTGTATAAGCTGTAGTCCCATCAGGCCTCAACACCTGAAAGAATCCCTTCCCCTGAATTGCAAGGTCAAGCTGATTCTGAGTCTGCTGTAAATCACCCTCTATAAATATCTTTGAAACTGCTGCCGGCTTGGTACCAAGTCCCAATTGTATACCAGTAGGAACCTGGTCTCCTGTCTGAGATGTAGTGCCGGGAAGCCTCAGTGTCTGGTATAAGAGGTCCTGAAAATCAGGCCTGCTCCTTTTAAATCCGGTTGTATTCACATTTGCCAGATTGTTAGAAATAACATCTATATTCAACTGCTGTGCCTGCATCCCTGTTCCTGCCGTATACATCGCTCTAATCATAAAAACCCTCCCTTTTAAAAGTAGGAAGTAGGAAGTAGGAAGTAGGAACTAAATATTCTTATACACTTCTTACTTCTTACTTCCTACTATTTTTATACTGCCCTTCCTACTTCATCCACCAATTTTGATGTAGAATCATTGTATGACTGAATAACCTTCTGATAAGACTCATATCCCCTTATAACCTCAATCATTGATGCCATCTCTTTCATCGTATTTATATTTGACTTTTCAAGAAACCCCTGCTTCACCTCCACATTTTTTGCTCTCAATTCTTCTATATTTTCATTTAAGGGGGCGTATAATCCATTTCCTACCTTTTTTAAGGCATATGGCTTTGGTAAATCTACAATCTTCAATTTAGCCCCTTTCTGTATCCCGACTGGAACATCACCTAAAAATTGATTTATTACAGATATTGTTCCATCAGGTGACACAGAAAATTCCCCGCCTGTCCCTGATATGGACAGCATATTAATAAAAATGGGTTCACCGATTTCGCCTTCCCTGCCTCCAAAAACAGGGTATCCATCCTGAGTCGTCAGCATGCCATCTTCCCCTACCTTAAAATTACCACTCCTCGTATATCTGATACCCTCAGGGGTCTCAACAGCAAAAAAACCGTCTCCATTTAAAGCCATGTCCAACTCACTTTTTGTCTCAATTAGAGGTCCCTGTGAAAAATCAACATAGTGATTTGGACTAATTACATAAGCCTGTGTATTGACATCTGAAGATATCTGTGACGGAACATTGACACCATCAGGTTGCTTAAGATAACTCTCAAAAACTGCAATATCACCCTTATAAGCTGAAGAATTAATATTTGCCAGATTGTTTGAGATTTGATTTAATCTCCTTTCCTGAACGACGCTTCCAGAAAGTGCTACATAGATTCCCTTATCCATAAAATATCGCTCCGATTAATTCCTATTATTAATCCCTTTTTTGCCTGCTATAAATTTATGCAAGTGATATGCCATTAAACAAATAAAGAGATTTAATGATTGAAAACCCATATTATTCAAATGGTTTTATTTTGATACAAAAAATAAGTATGGATATTTTTTTGACACTTAACTTCTCTATATGAGGAATGTTTTTCTCTTAAATAAGGTATTTTTTGCCTCTCTCAATAATCAATATTTTTAAGCAATATGTATATTTTTCAAGAAGTAAGACTCAAGACTATGTCACCCCATGTCTATTTTATTGACAATAAAAATCAGAGAGTATATATTTACTCTACATTTTTTATGATAAAATCTTTTTAAGGGAGAAATTTTAGACAGATGATAAGAAAGGCATTGATTAAGGATGCAAAAGAGATTATCTCTATAATAAATTTTTATGCAAACAGGGGTGAGATGCTCTATCGTTCAATAAATGAACTCTATGAGAATATCAGGGATTTTATAGTATATGAAATAGATGGCGAGATTATAGCGGTCTCGTCACTACATATTGACTGGGAGGACCTCGCAGAGATAAGGTCTCTGGCGGTAAAGGAGAAGAGCAGCAGAAAGGGTATAGGGTCTGAACTCGTCAGGGAATGCATAAGAGAGGCGAAGGAACTGGGCATTAAAAAGGTATTCACACTCACCTATGTGCCTAAATTTTTTGAAAAGATGGGATTTAAGATAGTTGACAAGGCACAGTTCCCCCACAAGATATGGGGTGATTGTGTAAAGTGCCCTAAATTTCCATCTTGTGATGAAACAGCACTCATAATAGAAGTGTCAGAGAGTTAAAGTGTCAAAGAGTCAGAAAAACTCTGACACTCTGATACTATGACACTTTGACACTGGGGTATACTAATGTCAATATTTGATTACGGTTTTAAAGGAAGTATCTATGAAATGATTGCCCATGCTGGACCTGTAGGAAAGGCAGTATTATTGATACTGATGCTCTTTTCTATAATTTCATGGGCTATAATTATAAAGAAGTTCAAGATATTAAGACAGGCCAGAAGGGAAACAGAAAAATTTTACGAGATATATTCAAAAAAGGGTAATCTCGCAAACATATATGCAGTGGGCAAGAACTTAAAAAATAGCCCTGTGGCAAAACTCTTTATAGCAGGATATAACGAATTGGTAACAAGTGCAAAGGCATCTGCTCCAGATGGGCAGTCGCCTGAAGGAAAAAAGGTTGTAATAGAAAGTCTTGACAGAATCAATAGGATGCTTTCTCAGATAACATTACAGGAGATAACACGGCTGGAAAAATCACTTACCTTTCTTGCAACAACAGGAAGCACCACCCCATTCATAGGTCTCTTTGGAACAGTCTGGGGGGTAATGACAGCCTTTCAGGGAATAGGGGCAAAGGGCTCGGCAAGTATATCCGTTGTTGCCCCTGGAATATCAGAGGCATTAATTGCCACTGCAGCCGGGCTTGCCGCTGCAGTTCCTGCTGTCATCTTTTATAATCATTTTGTAAACAGGGTAAGGGTCGCAACAAACGAGATGGATAACTTCACACTTGATTTTCTCTTATTGATTGAGAAGAATTTCATGAAAAAATAAAGAAAAAAACTTAAACACGAATGACACGAATGGACAAATTACACAAAAACTAATAACAAAAAAACTATTTTTTATTCGTGACATTCGTATATTCGTGTAATTAGTGTTCTAAAGATTTTATAATTTTCTATGTCCGAGCAAAATAGAAGACGGATAACAACTACCCTTTCGGAGATAAATGTCACCCCATTCGTGGATGTAATGCTTGTCCTCTTAGTAATATTCATGGTAACAACCCCCCTGTTAGAAAAAGGTATTGATGTTGACCTTCCGAAAGAACCGGCAAAGGATGTTGAGGCAATTGAAAGGTCAGCTATCACTGTCAACAAAGGGGAAGAAATATATTTTAATGAAAAAAGAATATCAATAGATGAAATAGAATCAGTCCTGAAAGATACATACTCATTAAAACCTGATAAAGAGATATTTTTAAGGGCTGACAAAGAACTCTCCTATGGATTTGTAGTAAAAATCATGTCAAAGATAAAAAATGCAGGAATTGATAAGATTGATATGGTAACAGAGGCAGAAGAATAAAATAATTTGAAATTTCAAATTTCAAATTTCAAATTCTTAAATGGTTACTCATTACAGGATAAAGATAACTGAGATTGATACTCCATTTGAAACGGGAAAGTCATTTATATTTTCACTGTTCTTTCATCTCATGATAATAGGCATCCTCCTTTTTTCACCAGGGCTTCTTTCTGAAAAAAAGAGGAGTTATATTACCTCTTATAAGGTTACATTAGTTGAGCTTCCGAAAAGGGAGAAGGCTGTCCAGAGCCCAATTCAGGATGTTGTATTAACACCTGCAGAGCCTGCAATAATTCCACGGCCGGCACCTGTAATAGAAGAGCCTGTCAAGCCACCTGAGCCGATTATTACAAAACCTGAAGAAATCAAAGCCACTCCAGTAAAAAAGAAACAGAAAGATTTAAAAGAAAAATCCAAAAAGAAAGAGAGGGAGTCGGTTCAAAAGAAAAAAGAGACTGAATCAATTACTGTCCGTGATAAGATGAAGGAAACAGCAAAAAAACGAGAGGAGGCATATATACCTCCACCTGTTCAATCCCCTCTATCAATTAAAAAAACAGATGAAGCTGTTGCATCTATTTCGCCGCCGGTAGGCGATATTTCTCTGGACACAAAGGAGTTTCCCTATGAGTGGTATTTAATCGGCATTAAGAATAAAATTGAGAACAGATGGAGCACACTTGAAGTGGAAATTCTTTCAGGAGAGATTAATAAGGTTATAATAAAATTTAAAATTTTGAGAAATGGGAGGATAGAAAGGGCAGAGATTGAAAGGTCATCAGGCTTCCCTCCCTTTGACAACTCCGCCCTCAGGGCTGTATTATCTTCCGCCCCTCTCCCGCCGCTGCCAAAGGATTTTGGAGAGGACTCTCTCGTAATTCACTTTGGATTTGAGTATAAAAAGAATGGATAAAAAAACACTGGTTAGGATTCTGTTATTTTTTTTGCTGTTCACTGTTCATTATTCACTGTTCACTGTCTTTGCCGATACCTCTGATGTATATTTAAGTATTACAAAGGCAGGGGGGGCAAAGATAAAGATTGCCATTCCTGATTTTTCATTTCAGGAAGGGGCAATAGACAGGGAAAATTTCTCCCGAAAGAGTGCAGAGATTTTAATGGACGACCTGAACAATTCGGGCTTTTTCAAGGCAATAGAGAACAGGGATATTTTAAAGGAAGTAAATACAAAGGATAAAAAGACAGGCAAAATAAATTTTAATGCGTGGACATCCTTAGGGGCAGAGACCCTTGCAAAGGGGAATATAAATATAGAGGGGGGTGAAATCAATATTGAATGCAGGCTGTATGACCTCAAAAGGGGGGAGCAGATTATCGGTTACAAGTATAGCGGCGACAGGACTACATTCAGGCAGATGCTCCATAAATTCTCCGATGAAATAACCTACCGATTTACAGGAGAGAAGGGGGTCGCCATGACCATGCTCACCTTTATCTCAAAGGCAACAGGAAATAAGGAGGTATACACATCTGATTATGACGGCCAGAATATTCGTAAAATTACAGATGATAAATCAATCTCTCTATTCCCAAAATGGTCGCCTGACGGGAAGAGCATCATATATGCAACCTTCAGATACAGAAACCCTGACCTCTATTTGATAAATGTTGCAGATGGCAAAAAGACTCCGGTCTCAATATTCCCCGGGATAAACGCACCTGCCACATGGTCTCCGGATGGAAAGAGGCTTGCCGTATCGCTAAGCAAGGACGGTAATGCAGAAATTTATACAATGGATATTAATGGGAGAAATTTGTTGCGATTGACTAATTCCAGAAGTATTGATACATCCCCTGCATGGTCTCCGAATGAAATGGAGATTGCCTTTACTTCAGACAGGGCTGGAAGCCCTCAAATCTACATAATGGGGTCTGACGGGGCAAACTTAAGAAGGCTCACATATCAGGGGAGTTACAATGACCAGTCATCATGGTCCCCTGATGGAAATAAAATAGCCTATTCCTCTCTCAATGGTGGACAATTTAATATTTTTGTGATAGATTTGGTCAGCAATAAAGTCCAGCAGTTGACATCAGATACAGGTGACAATCAAAATCCTGCATGGTCTCCTGACGGCAGGCATATAGCCTTCAGTTCCAATAGAGACGGAAAGTATCAGATATATGTAATGAATTCAGATGGAACTGACCAGAGGAGGATTATATATTTAGAGGGGGGTGGATACAGCCCTTCATGGTCACAGAGGATTGAGTAAGTATCAGAGTGTCAAAGCTCTTTATACTCTGACACTATGACACTCTGACTCATTGACACTATTTTTGAAAGGAGGTTTGAGATGGTAAAGAATAATGTGAAGTATTTATTAGCTGTCATGTTTATTGTCTTTTCAGTATCTGTTTTTATTAATTCATGTGCACCCAAGAAGGCAAAGGTAGATCAGGCAGCGATAATGAAAGTAGATGAGAGGGCTGCCGAGGAGGCAAGATTAAAAGCCGAAGAAGAAAAAAGATTAAAAAAGGAAGAGGAAAAAAGATTAAAAGAAGAGGAGATGAAAAGGGCTGAAGAGGAGGCAAGATTAAAGGCTGAGAAGGAAGCAAGATTAAAAACAGAAGAGGAGAGAAAGAGAATTGAGGAGGAAAAACTAAAAGAAGCGGAGGGTGAAATAAAGCCTCAGATAGCAAGGGAGGCTGAGACAAAGGCAGCACCTCAATTAGAGGATATACATTTTGATTTTGATAAATCCGATATTAAAACCGATGCAAGGGAGGCACTACAGAAAAATGCAGACTGGCTGCAAAAAAACCCTGATATAAAGATTCAGATAGAAGGACACTGCGATGAAAGGGGGACTGCGGAATACAACCTCGCACTCGGAGAGAGAAGGGCAATGTCAACAAAGAAATATTTAATATCCTTAGGTATATCTGCCGACAGAATTTATACCATAAGTTACGGTGAGGAACTTCCCATAGACCCGAATCACAGTGAGGATGCATGGGCAAAGAATAGAAGGGCACACTTCCTTGTTATTACAAAAACCTGATAAGCCACAGAGGTCACAGAGAAAGACAAAAATAAAAAAGATTAAGGAGAAAGGGAGAAGATGGAGAGATGGAGAAAAGTTAAAATAAAATAATTTCCATTCCCCTTTTCTCAAATTTCCCCATTTCTCCTTATTGTTTTCCTCTGTGTTCTCTGTGAACTCTGTGGCAAATTTTTATAATTTCCTCTACATGAACAAATGAAAAAGATTTTTTCTCCCTCTATTGTGTATCTGGCATCCTGTATTCTCCTTTTAACCGCTTGTGTCTCCTCCAAAGAGATGGACATCCTCCAGAAAAACATAAAAGAGATAAACTTAGAGATGGGTAAATTAAATTCTGAGTTTGGTAAAATAAATTCTGAAATTGGCAAGCTGTCATTTGAATTAAAAAATATAAGTCAGAAGACAGGTGTGGTGGAAGAAACACGAACAGAACAGACCGATATCAAAAAGATTCTCTCCAATATAGACAGGGTTCTGGAAACAAGCAGAAAAAATCAGGCTGATTTAAGGACTGATATGGATAATTTAAGTGACGGTCTCCAGCAAGTAACCTCAAAGATAGATGAATATGTCTATCGCATAGGCAATCTTAATCAGAGGCTTGATTCCATTGATGTGAGGCTTACACAGCTTTCAGATATATACAAGGCTGCTACTGAAAAGGGCAAAAAGGAGGAACTAACAGTAAAAGAAATACACCAAAAAATAAATTCCATGGGGTCAGGATTAGTATCCCTGCAGGCAGGATTAGTCTCTCTGCAGACAGATTTGGCTGGAGTAAAGACAGAAATAAATTCTTTAAATGAGAAATTTAAGGTGCTTGCCGGAAAGGGGAAAGAACAGCTAAAGAAGAAGGATACAAAAATATCTCCCCCTTCAAAAGAAAAGGAAGGGACAGAAACTCCCGCTGAAGATAAAAAAGAAGAGAATAAAATACCGGAAACACCGCTTCCTCCACAGAAAGAGGTTACAGAGCTACCCTCTCCGGCAAAAGAACCTGCTGTAACCGAGTCGCTTCCTCCTATTGTCGCACTAAAACCTGAAGAGGTATATAAAACAGCCTATAGCGATTATCTCAAAGGGAGTTTTCAACTGGCAATATCAGGATTCAGAAACTATATTGAGAATTTTCCAGACACAGAGCTTGCAGGCAATTCTCAGTACTGGATAGCCGAATGTTATTACAGCACAATGGATTATGACATGGCAATATCAGAGTTTAGTGAGGTAATTAACAAATATCCTAAGAATCCAAAGGTGCCGAGTGCCATGTTGAAGATAGCCTATTCAAAAATTAAACTTAATAAAACGACCGAGGCTACAACACAGCTTAAAGAGATTATAGAAAAACATCCGAATTCTGATGAGGCAAGACTTGCAAAGGAAAGGCTAAAATCAACGGAAAAACCTGCTAAACCTGCTAAAGGCAAAGAGGTTAAAAAGACTAAAAAGTAAAATTTTTCCCTATCTTTTAGCCCTTTTGCCTTTTAACCTTTTATCCTTCTCCTCCACTTCATCTGATAGCCTCTTCTTATAGGCCTTCAATTTCTTTTGGAGTGATTTATCGCTGACAGCCAGAATCTGAACAGCAAGTATGGCTGCATTCTTTGCCCCTCCCTTTCCTAATGCCATTGCAGCAACAGGGATACCTGAAGGCATCTGAAGTATTGAGAGGATAGAATCAAGTCCGAGGAGAGGTGAAGAATCTATCGGCACACCTATAACAGGCATTGTTGTCTCAGCAGCAATGACACCTGCAAGATGGGCTGCCCATCCTGCACCTGCAATCATTATTTTTATTCCATTTTTCTCCGCTGAATGGATATATTCCCTTGTCTTATCCGGTGAGCGATGTGCAGAGGCAATAGTAATCTCATATCCGATGCCAAAAGAATCAAGAACCTTCCCTGCCTCCTCCATTACAGCCAAATCCGAATCACTCCCCATAACAATCGCAATTAGTGGTTTCATAAAAATAAATTAATCAGGACGCAGATTAACGCAGAAAAAGAAGATTTACGCTTGATAAAAGATTTGATTTTAATCTGTGTTAATCCGTAGTTTCTGCATTTATCTGCGTCCCATTAAGTTTTTGTTCTTGAACAAACCTTTTACTTTCCGTATAATTATAGCAATACTACCGCCGAATTGATTCAGCGTCAAGAAAAAGTATATATGGAACAAATAACAATTGAATGCCCAAACTGTAAAAAGAAATACATTCTCCCCTCTGAAAAGCTTCCCAAACACGATAGCATAAAATTGAATTGCAAAAACTGCGGCTACTCTTTCTTTTTCTCGCCATCAAAAGAAGACAATAACTTTTCTAAAGAAGATTCTACGGTAATTGGGCATGTTTTTACTGCGGATGGTGATTTTGTACTAGCCGAATTCCCGAAGGACTGCGAGATAATCCTTACCTATAAAATAAAAGACGCCGAGGTAAAAAAATCAGTGCAGAAGCCTCTCACTATCATAGGAAGGACAGAGGGAGATATTATTATCAACGACCCTCTGATTTCTAAAAAACATGCCTGTATAGAAGTTAAGAGTCCAACACTGATTCTGCTTAAAGACCTCGCAAGCAAGAATGGAACATTTCACAATGGAATGAGGGTATCCTCTATACATTTACAAAGCGGGGATGTTATCAAGGTGGGTAATGTGGAGATACTGTTTAGCAGCAGTATCAAGTTTATTTAAAAAATACAAAACCTATAGAACGCAGATGAACGCAGAAAAAAGACTTACGCCGATAAAAAGAAGATTTGAATATAAATTCTTTAATCTGCGATAATCCGTAGTTTCTGCGTTTGTCTGCGTTCTATTCTGGTTTTTTGTTTACCATGGAAAAAACCAACAACCTTGCCATTCTATTCGCTGATATCAGTGGCAGTACTCATCTTTACGAGTCTCTGGGTAGTGAGAAGGCACGCGAAGTAACTTCCCACTATATAAACATCATGGAAAAAATAGTCAAGGAGTTCCATGGCAGAGTAATAAAAACCATTGGCGATGAACTGATGTCTATTTTCCCTTCCGCAAATATGGCTGGAAAAGCTGCAATACGGATGCAGGAAGAGGTCTCTACTGCCCGATCTTCCGGCAACAAAATCAGCATCAGGGTAGGATTCAACTTTGGGAATGTCATTGAAGAAAGCGGTGATGTCTTCGGTGATGTCGTAAACCTCGCTGCTCGTATTGTCTCTCAGGCAAAGGCAGAACAGATATTGACGACCAGCGAATCTGTTATGCTTATGTCCGAACCTCTGAGGTCAAAAAGCCGCTTCATTATAACCACTACAGTCAAAGGAAAACACAAGCCTGTAGAGCTTTTTGAATTGACATGGGGAGAGGAGAAAGATCTGACCATTATGAGCAGCATAGGGCGGCAAATTGAAGGCAAAGGAGGCAATCCAGAGGCCGCCTTAAAGATCAGCTTCCATGATAAGGAAGCGGAAGTGGGAAAAAATCTCCCTTCCGTCACCATTGGGCAAAGCGACCATAATATCATAACTGTGCCTGATACTATGGTCTCGCGCATCCATGTCAAAATAGAATATCGCCGTGGTCGGTTCATCTTGATAGACCTCAGCAGCAACGGCACCTATGTGCTATTGAAAGATGGCAAGAAAATCTTTGTCCACCGGGAGGAGTTTGCTTTAGATGGAGACGGCATAATTGGCTTAGGTAAAGCTGTAATGCCGGATACCCCCGAAGCTGTCCATTTCTCCACCTCCTATAGATAAGTTTAACATTTGCTTGACAGAGATTTTTTATTGGGCTTATAATCACAGCAGAGCAAAAGGAAAAGATTAAGGAGAAATGTTGAAATTGGGGAAAGGGGGGGAAATATTGAACACAGATAAGCACAGAAAAGTCAGGATAAAGATTTTAATTCTGTGTTTATCCGTGTAAATCTGTGTCCTAATTCTTTTTTTGTTCTTTCTCTCCATTTCTCTCAGTTCTCCTTTTCTCCTTAATGGTTTTTATAATAAAAAATGGCGAAATTAATCTTAAAATTTAAGGACAAGGTGTTGAAGGAGTATCCTGTCACATCAGAGGTCATAAAAATCGGCAGACTTCGGGGCAATAATATTGTTATTGATAATCCTGCTGTATCCAAGCACCATGCTTCAATTAAAATGAAGGATGGAAGACATATGCTTACTGACCACGACAGCACAAATGGAACATTCGTAAATGAGAAAAAAATAAAGGATATTGTGCTAACGGATGGCGATAAAATTACTATCGGAAAACACACCTTGATTTACAAATCTGAGAAAGAACACCCTCTTACGGCAAAGCCGCTCTTCGCCGATTTTGGCGATGTTACCATGATACTTGATACAAAACAGCAGAAAGATCTCCTTGCAAAACAAAAGCATGAGACAGGAGGGACTGGAGCACAGGTGAAACAGGCAAAACTTATTATCATTAAATCTGACAGTCAGGAGGAATATACAATTAAAAAGGATGTAGTTGTTATTGGAAAATCGCATACAGCAGATGTGGTCTTAAAAGGCTTTTTGGTCCCTCCTATGGCTGCAACAATAAGAAAAGAAGACGATTCATTTTACATCAGCGGATATGGTGGATCAGTAGTGTCCGCTAAAAATTAAAAAAGCATGGCTTGTAAGCCTCTTTTATTGGATAATTGAAGTTGACAAAACCCAATACCAATAAGGAGGAACAAACCATGCACAAGGTTGGAACTATATTCTCGGAACTCTTGAA
>JACQBS010000134.1 GCA_016194325.1 Nitrospinota bacterium
ATTTCCCCTCCGAATAGTCATATTCCTTATATCTCGCCATTATGTCTCCTCTCTCTTTACTAAGCGGTCAAATGCTTTGTTCTATGTAATTATATGGCGTTTTTATAAGGATTTGAAGACTTTTTCTACAGGTTCAACGCCAGGGTTAGATGAATCTGATAAAGTTGTTTATCTTTTATCCAAGCTTGCTTTGGAAATTTACCCACTTTTTCTAATAAAAACTTCTGGTCGTATATTTGACCCTTCATATTTCCATATCAACTCGAGCCCATATAGATTTCCTGATGAGAAGGTCCTATTTAAGGAAATAATAAACGATACCTCTCTAAAGAAAATGTTTTCCAACATAGGCAAAGACGAAATTGATACAACCGGCCATTTCATGGCGTCTTCCGGTAGAGGCGGGGGCTTACAATTGGCTGGACTTCCTTCAACGATAATCACTACTGCCTATGAGTTGATGAGGTTAAGAGGTGAGCTATCCCAGGAGAGTTTAATCTCATCTATTACCAAAGTTGCAGAGATAATGCGATCAGTGGCAGAGGGGGAACTGGTTCAAGTTCCGGTATTTGTAGGTTTTCATAATGTTGGATTTGATGGTTTTGACTCGCTTGATACAGATTGGGGCTTACTAAGATCCTATAATGAAGGGATTTTAGAGTTGATTCCCCCCACAGCCAGACCATCTACTCTTGGTGGCAGTAATTATATCCTCGGGTTTGTTCTTGAATCGAAGTACCCATATAAAGTTGATTTCAATGTCGCTACAGAATCAAAAAGCTGGCCGCCAGAGTTGAATCAAGCCAGAGGTCACTTAGTTAATTTACAAGAAAATTTGGGTTTAACTTTTGCGATAGCCATTGAGCGTACACCGCCAGTTGGAATAACTCCAGCATGGACTTTAATAGTTGACCCATTGAGTTCAGGCACTACCATTTCGTGGAATCCCCGACCAAATTCACCCGTAGATTTTCATCTCTGTAATGTAAATGATAAAAATTCAATAAGAAAGTGGTGCTCTTCAATTAACAATATTGAAGATAATAAAATAAGAATTGCTATCCGACTCATACTCTCATCAATTAATGAGAGAATGAATCCAATAGATGGATTTGTAGATTCTGTCATTGCGTGGGAAAATCTTTTTGGAGGTAATGCTGAGCTTAGCTTTAGAATATCAGCAGCAATAGCTCGTCTACTAAAAGGTGATGAAGAAAGCAGACATGCATTTCAAAAGAAAATAGTGGATTTATATAACGACAGAAGCAAAATTGTTCATGGCATAAAGGAAATCTCATATGAAGAAGCTGTAAGCAAGAGAAATGAGTGTCTTGGGATTGCACTAAATTGCTTGCGGGAATTATATACAATAAAACCGGGGCTTATTCCTGATCCTGAGAGGGCAAAAAAATTGATTCTTCAATAAAAAAATTAGGGATCAAAGGATAATTCTTTAATTTCGACATTACAGCAATTTAAAGAAGATGAATTTGAGAGATTTAGAAAAGGGGCTGAAAAATCATAAACCGTCATTCCAAATTAGGTTTATTTAACTTTATCAATAAACACCTTTGTTGCCTTAAAAATTGTTTTTACCGTATCAACATGACGAAGGTCACCAGCATAATACCCTGCAATATGCAGTTCATGATAAAGGTCATCAAACTCTTTTAAAAGTTTTCCATTGTGAATTATTAAATATTTCTGCAGAGCTTTTCTATATGCCTCTACTGACCTTGGCATTTCCTTTTTTAATACTCCTTTTTTAAGTAAGAATTCATTAATTGCCTTCAGCACTGCAAGATAAGAAGTCCCACAAGCCTCTTGGACATACTTAATATCTACATATCTATTATCTTCAATCTTAGCCTTGTTCAAAATTTCCTTTGCATTGTTAAAGTATCTAATTGCCTCGGACATAATGCCCCTCCTGTTGCAAATTAAATTTATTATAACATAGATCCTTAAGACCTTGAGGAGATTTCAAGCAATAGTAGCTACTGCACTGAAAATATTGGTTCTTGTGCCAGCTTTACCCACTTATTGAAATGAAACCTGAAATTCCCTGTCTTTGTAGGAGTTATAGGCTTTATAACCTCTTTTCCTTCAGCCCCTTTCTCCATAATCACAATCTTTTTATCCATGAGTGCAGTCCATTTGCCCACATA
The DNA here is from genome assembly GCA_016194325.1 of Nitrospinota bacterium. GTDB lineage: Bacteria > Nitrospinota > Nitrospinia > UBA9942 > UBA9942 > UBA9942. Next base: position 2,169 of record JACQBS010000134.1, read on the forward strand.
TAAAAATGTATATGGCTGGTCTCTGTAAATTATTTCATGGAGTTTATTACAGTATTCTATCTGTTTATTTCTGTCATACTCCTGCCTGATTTTTATTATCAAATCATCTGCCTCTGGATTATTGTATCCGACAAAATTCAATTGGAATGGACCTGTCTGGCTTGAGTGCCATATCTGGTATAAATCAGGGTCAATGCCCATGCTCCAACCAAGGATCACAGCATCAAAGTTACCAACATCAATATATTTTTTTAAGAATACTGCCCACTCAACTGTATCAGCCTTTACATCTATGCCGAGTTTTTTCCATGAATTCTGGGCAATAATCATTATAGCCTTACGAAGCTCATTCCCGTGGTTTGTGATAATTGTAAACTGAAAGGGCTTGCCGTCCTTTTCAAGCCTTCCGTTTACCTTCTTCCACCCCGCCTCCTCCAGTAATTTCAATGCATCTTCAGGGTCATACGGTAGCGGTTTTATATTTTGATTATAATAATCAGTCTGTTTTACAAAAGGACCTGTAATCTTTTCAGCCTGATTGTAAAATAAGAATTTAATTATCTCGTCAGTATTTATTGCCATCCCCAGAGCCTTTCTCACACGCCAGTCTTTAAAGAGTTCCCTCCTCATATTGTAGCCGATATAACTATAACCATAAGATAACCCTGAAAAATTTTGGAATCTCTCATCTTTCTTTAATCTCTCAACCTGATGTACCTGTGCATCATAGCTGTCTACAGTCCCTGCATAGAACTCCATCTCCTGCCCCAGATAGTCAGGTATTATGCGGTATATATATTCTTTATAATTTGGAACACCTTCCCAGTATTTTTCATTTCTAATAAGGTGGATATACTCATCAGATTTCCATTCTTTAAATTTGAAGGGACCTGCACCTATCGGATTTCTGTTAAAATCGCTGTCTCTCATTGTAAATTTATCAGGAGCAATGCCCTTTGCCTTTGCCTCTTTTTCCAGTGCCTCTTTATTTAAGAGATGTTCCGGAAGTATGCCCATCATCCATGTGCTTATAGCAGGTGAGTATAACCTCTTATATGTAACCTTTACGGTATATTTATCAATAGCCTCAACAGATTTAATAGGTTCATAGTCGGATACACGCGGCGAGATGTTTCTTCCGTCCATTATAGATTCGTAAGTAAATTTTACATCCCTTGAATCAAACTCGTGCCCATCATGAAATAAAACCCCTCTTCTTAAATGAAATATAATTACAGGATTATGTTCTGTAATTTGAACAAGCTGTTTTGAGAGAGGCTCAATTAAATCAGGGTCGGATACTGTTATATATTTTTCAGGGTGAATTGAAGGGAAGTAATTTTTGCCTAACACACCTTCCAATTTTTCAAAAAACTCCTGGTCAACTGCTTTAAGAGTAACCTTAATCCTGTGGGGGAGGGTGATTGTTGCCTGCACCTTTGCACCTTTTTTTTCAGGTCTCGGGTCTCTTGTTTCTATGATTTCAGCCTGAGGTGGGAGAACCTCCATATTTACAATTGAAGATTGAAGATTGAAGATTGAAGATTGATTTATTCTGCTAATAACTTCCTTGGCGGTGATACGGGTTCTATCTTGAAAATGTCCATCTATATTTACAAAGAATAGTGCTTCCTCATAAATCTCCCAATTGGTAGCAAGTCTTCCGCGATAACGAAGCTCCTCATCATAATCGAGAAGACCCTCGAAGACCATGGAATTTATATCACTGCTGGGGACATCGGCGCTTAAAATAGGATTTAATATAGATGCATCACCAATAGAGCCTTGAATAAACTGATAGAGCCTGTCTTTACTTCCCTTAATCTGGTTGTCATAAGTAGGAACCCAGAAAAAGGACTGCAATAAAAGTATTGTAATAATAACTGGAATTATAAGGAGTAATCGTTTTACCATAAATAGAGTTATTTAAAAGGATTCACAAGCTCAAGCCCTTCTATCCCCTTAAAATCGTCTATATTTTTTGTCACTATCTTCAGATTATTTAAAAGTGCTGTTGAGGCTATAACAGCATCGGCAAGCTTAATTTTTGCTTTCCTTTTCAACTCAATTGCTTTGCTGGCAATATTCTCATCCAATGAATAGATATTTGCATTTTCCATCAATCTGTTACATTTTTCAAAGCCGTCAGGAGTATGTTTATCCCATCCGAGAAATTCGATTTTTGTAAGGGTTGAGATATTAAATGAATGTTGGACAATTAGATTAGTTATAAGGTCTGTAGTAGGTTGTGAGCCTTTGGTATGATATATAAGGATATTTGTGTCTATTAGAAATTCACTTGTAGGCATTCCGTTCCCAATTATCTCTTAATTTCTTTGACTCAATTTCTACATCTATATCTTTATAGATACCGGATGTTTCTTTAATGATTCTTAATGCCTCTGCTTCTGAAAGAGATTCTCCTTCAGCGTCATAGATGATATGAACCGTTATCCTTCCATCAGGCAATTTCTTATCCACATATTTTAACTTGCCATTTTCTATAACTGCCTCTGTAATAACTTTATGTCCCATATCCGTCTCCAATTTTGTGTTGTTATATTATATCAAAGAATTTCGGATAAGATTAGAATATTTAACCTCTTACTTCTTTTAAAATTCTATCCTATCTCCCCCAGTTCCAACCTCTTCTGCCATCTCTTTTTAAGAGAGTCTTTGAGGAGTTGATGTTCAGAGGCAGAGAGCGATGGGTCAATCTCTATAAGTTTAAATGCCTCATCTCTGGCTGACTCCAATAATTTATAGTCCCTTATTATATTCGCTATTTTTAACTCTGGCAATCCTGATTGTCTCGTTCCAAAAAATTCTCCTGGACCTCTTATCTCCAAATCCTTTTCTGCTATGTAAAATCCGTCTATGCTTTCTCTCATTACCTTGAGTCTCATCTTTGCCTCTTCAGAGATTGGATAATACGCAATTAGTATGCAATATGATTGATATTCTCCTCTTCCGACCCGGCCTCTTAATTGATGAAGCTGTGATAGTCCGAATCTCTCAGAATGCTCTACAACCATTACAGAGGCATTGGGGACATCTACACCTACTTCAATAACTGTAGTGGACACAAGTATATCAATCTCCCTCTCCTTGAATCTTCTCATAATATCCTCTTTCTCATCAGATTTCATTCTGCCATGAAGGAGTCCTATCTTAAGATGAGGAAATATATCTCTCTTGAAATGCTCCATCATTTCAGTTGCAGCCTTTAAATCCAGCTTTTCCGATTCTTCTATGAGAGGATAGACAATATATGCCTGTCTCCTCGCATTTATCTCCCTCTCAATCAGTGTATATGCATCTTTAATCCTGTTTTCAAAAAAGAGGAGTGTGTTGATTGGCTTTCTCCCCGGCGGCATCTCATCTATTACTGACAACTCAAGGTCTCCATAGACAGTCATTGATAGTGTCCTCGGGATTGGTGTGGCTGTCATTACAAGTATGTCTGGACTGTAGCCTTTATTTTTAATCGTCCCCCTCTGTATTACACCGAATCTGTGCTGTTCGTCTATTATGGCAAATCCTAAATTCTTGAATCTGACCCCCTCTTGAATCAGGGCATGGGTGCCGACAATTATATTAATATCACCATTTGACAACTGAGTCAGTATTTCCTCCCTCTCCTTCCCCTTTACACTGCTTGTAAGTAAGGCAGTCCTTAAGCCTAATTGCTCTACAAACTTGTGGATATTTAAAAAATGTTGTTCTGATAGAATCTCAGTTGGCGCCATAATAGCCGTCTGGTAGCCATTCTCAACAACTATGAGCATGGTGTAGAGTGCTACAACTGTCTTGCCACTTCCAACATCACCCTGAAGGAGTCTGTTCATAGGCTCTGGTTTTGCCAAATCCCTCTTGATTTCGTTTATGACCCTCTCCTGTGCCTGTGTCAGTTTAAATGGGAGGATAGAGCGGAGCTTATCTGTAAGATTACCGTCAACCTTAAACGATACACCTTTCTTTTCCTCCTGCCATCCCCTTTTTCTTATGGCAAGCCCCAGCTCAAGGAGAAAGAATTCATCAAATATGAGCCTCCTGTGATAATCAGTTAAATAGGTGTTTAACTTTTCAATAGGAGCTCCCTTTTCAGGAAAGTGAATATTCTTAATTGACTCTTTCAGAGGAAGGAGTCTCTGCTCTTTCTTTATACCTTCAGGTAAAAAATCGACAATATAATCAGCATAACTGTCCACAGCCTCTTTCATTATTACCCTCAGTGTCTTTTGATGGATTCCCTCTGTTAAATGATAAATCGGGACGATTCTTCCAACATGGAGGAGTTCCGACGCCCCAGTTTGGAGTTCGGAGTCTTCTAATGTTTCTATATCAGGGTGGATTATCTCAATACCGCCTTGATATGGGTTGAACTGCACCTCACCGCTCATAATTATCTTCTGTCCTATGGAGAATTTCTTATTCATATATTTTTCATTAAACTTAAACCACTTCCCCCTCATCAACCCAGTCTCATCCTTTATAGCTACTTCAAATAGCCGCTTTCCCCACTTTGTCTTTATAACACCCCTTGATAAAATAGTGCCTGCTATAGTCTCAATCCCTCCGCCAGTTCCCTGCTTAAGACCTGCTGGGACAGGCCTAATTTCTGAAATTTTCTTCATCCGGCTTCTGTCTTCATATCTCATCGGTATAAAATAGAGTGCATCCTCAATTGTCTGGATGTTCAGTTTGCTTAACAGCTTAGCCCTCTTTTCGCCGACACCTTTGACAAACTGAATAGAAGTTGAGGAGTTATGGAGTTGAGGAGTTATGGAGTTAACTCCTAAACTCTTAAACTCTTTAACTCTTAAACTCTCAAGGAGGTTCTGTGCGGTTTTAAGACGCTCTTTTTTTTCGTTCAGACTCAATAAATCAAATCCTGAGAATAAATCTTTTATTTTAATAAGATTCTGCTGATTGCTGACCGCTGATGACTGATGGCTTAAAAAGGAAACAGCTCTGTCAATAAGGCTATTAATTGTAGATTCTAAATCGCGGAGATGGGAAAGATTGGCAAAGGAGTTTTTGGATGCAAATTCTAAAGGTCTTTTAAGCTGTGAGATTATTTCATCAAGTGAGTTTGACTTGCCCACTGCATGGCCATCCAGTTTAGTTAGTCTTTAAAGGCTGATTCTCCACTATTTTATTAAGTTCATTCAGTATTTCATTTATATCAAGTCCGTGCATAAGGGCGCCAATTTCTATTGACTCTGCAGTTGCACCCATACACCCAAGACAACCCATATTGTATTTGGTGAATATCCTCTTAGTCTGCGGATACATCTTCAGGCACTCGTTAATTTCCATCTCTTTAGTTATTTTCATAATTTTGCTTGTATCGGCCTAACTGTTATGCTATCATTTTTTAATTACATTTTCAATAAAGATATACGCTACAGAGGACACAGAAGAAAAATTATCAAAGCAACCACAGATGGACACAGATAAACACAGGAAAATAAGGATAAAAAAAACTGTGTAAATCTGTGTTTATCTGTAGTTAATTTTTTAGGAGGATTTAAAGATGTCAGGTAAATGTGATGTTTGTGGAAAAGGACCAAACTTTGGCAACAATATAAGTCATGCCCATAATATAACGCACCGCAGGTGGAATCCGAATATCCAGCGGGTTAGGGTAATTGTGAATGGGACACACAAGAGGCTGAATGTCTGCAGCAGGTGTATAAGGTCAGGAAGGGTTGAAAAAATTTAAATTAGGAGAACAAAGCCAATATTAACTGTCCTTTATTCTCAAACACTTAAGAATAGGTGAATAGGATATTAGAAAGTAAGAGCCTCCCCCTGCTTTCTTTCTGTGTTTAATATAATTTAAAATCTGTATCGTTCACCAAAAGGTAAGTATGTGGAAGGATTTACCAGAACATCTTAAAGTGGGGGAAGAACGATTCTTTACAGATGAAGTTCGGATTGCCTCCTCACACTCCCGATGCCGCAAGATGGGCATAGACCCATATTTAGAGCAAATCAATGATATTCTGGATGGAGAAAAGACAGCCAATCTGATTTACCGCTACAGAGAGTTAATATCAATTGCCAGAGGACTTTTCAGAGATGTCCATCAAATCTTGCCAGATAAGTCATGCATATTTCTCCTCACAGACCCTGATGCCAGAATAATTGATATATTCTCTGCACCGGAGGTGATACAGAAATGCAGTGATAAAGGTATCGTCCATGGTTCATCCCTCAGTGAAAAGAGTTGTGGCACAAATGCCGTTGCTCTATCACTTCGCCACCGTGCTCTGACTATTATTGAGGGAGAGCAGCATTACTGCCGTCTCTTTCACAAATGGTTCTGTATGGCTGCCCCCATTATTGGGTCATCTGGCAATCCAATCGCATGTCTCGATTTCTCCTGCTGTAGCGAGGCATGTCTGAATGAAAAGCCCCCCCTCATTATGTTAATGGCAGATAAACTCACAGGTGCATGCCAAAACATTCTGACAGAATCAGTAGATGATGCCGTTCAAGCCAGAATGGTAGCCGCAACCTTTCAGGTTGCGTCGAAGGAGATAAATAAAACCTTTTCTCCCCGCCAGCTTGAGATATTGTTATCCCTTGCTGACGGACTAACCTGTAAAGAGGCTGCTGCAAAACTAAAAATCTCACCCAATACTGTTGAGAGTCATCTTGAGAAACTGAGGGAGAGGTTTGATGCAAATACAACAGTCCATCTTATGGCAATACTTGCTGATAAAGGATTGATTTCTCATCTAAAGGGAGTTGCGAAATAACCAATCCCTAATAAAAGCTTCAGGGACAAGTTTAGACAACCCCCTAACCCCCTTTATTAAGGGGGAATTTTTCAGTCCCCCTCTGGTTTTTCCTATATAAATAACCCTTAGAGTAGGGAATTCACTATCCAATATATAGGGTTTTCCCTATAGTCCTTTAAAACCATATAGGTAATTCTCCACCTATGAATAGGAAATTCTCCATCTTGCTATATACTCTTTTTCATTTTATGCTGAATCAACTTTTCAAAAAATTCGAGGTGCTAATGAAGATAAAGATTATTCAGCCCTATATTCCAGCGCAGGCGGTTTTTGTTGAAACCTTTACAGAAATGATACGGATGCTTTCATACATGGGACCGCTGGTATTGGGTGCTTTAGTTCCCGAACAGGACTCAGTAGATTTTGTTAATGAAAATATCGAGACAATTGATTATGACGCCCCAGTTGACCTTGTAGCAATTACCTCATTAACAGCGAGTGCTTTGAGGGCATATAAAATTGCCGATCTTTTTAGGGAGCGCGGGGTTACAGTGGTAATGGGTGGAATGCACCCGTCAGTATTACCACAGGAGGCACTTCTCCATGCCGATGCTGTAGCAATAGGTGAAGGGGAATATACATGGCCCAGGATTATAGAGGATTTCAGAATGGGGAGGTTACAGAGAATTTACAAGGCAGAGAGGCTGACCGATATGATGGGACTCCCTTTTCCTCTTCGTAAAATAGATAAATCCCTTGGATATGTAGAAAAAGTAGAGACTACCCGTGGATGTCCTTTCAGGTGTGACTTTTGCTCTACAAATCGTCATTTTGGAATGAAACATAGAACCCGTCCAATCTCAGATGTTGTCCGTGAGATTGAATCACTCAATATCTCAAAGCATAGCTGGATTATGTTTACTGATGATGACATCGTTGGTAATAAAAAGTATGCCAGGGAATTATTTCAGGATTTAATCCCTTTGAAAATCAAGTGGGCAAGTCAGTGTTCTCTGCGTATTGCCGATGATCTGGAGCTATTAAGACTTGCTGCCGAGAGTGGATGCAGGGCTTTAAGTCTTGGATTCGAATCAGTATCACAAAAAAATTTAAGAAATTCTGGAAAAGTTCAAAATAAGGTGGAGAAATATAAGGGGCAGGTGCGTAGATTACATGATTACGATATAGGTGTCCTCAGCAATTTTGTCTTTGGTTTCGATGAAGATACACGAGACTGTTTTAGTGAAACAGTGGAATTCTTAAAGACTAATGGTATTGAGCATGCTTACTTTACGATACTTACACCCTATCCTGGAACACCCTTGATGCAGCGCCTTGATAGCGAGGGACGGATACTTACAAAGGATTGGAGCCTCTATGATACATGCCATGCAGTATTTCGACCCGCTCGGATGAAACCCGAAGAGTTAGAAGAGGGTTTAATATGGGCTTATAAACAAATTTACCCGGAGAAGGAGGTTCTGGTAAATATCCCTGAAGGGTTGAATTCCCTTAGCCCTCTTAATCGGGCGAGTAAATTTTTCAACCAGTTGTTGAGTAAGATTTCAAGATATTCTAATGGTGGAGTTACTATAAAAAAAATGGGATATCGAGAGTTTGTAACTCTGGCAATAACAGATGAAAAGTTTCATTGTCAGATAATAGAGAATGGGGCAGCCCTCCTTGAAGGTGGTATGTTTGACTTAAGCCCTGAAGAAAAAACGGCTCTCTTGAATATTAAACCTGTTACATGGAAGGAATATTTTGTTAAAGAGATTAAGAGGGCAAAAGGGTAAGATGGAAACTACGGTGGATTATGTTCATGTTATAAATGAAGATATTAAAAATAGACTCTCCCACATTCAACCTTGAAGTGCAACAAAAGAAGAAGCCACTTCAAGTGGTGTTTTAAAGCCCAGACACTTTCTGGGACGGTTATTAATAAGAGATTCGATATGAGCAATCTCATGTTCAGTGATTTTACTAAAGTCAG
>JACQBS010000008.1 GCA_016194325.1 Nitrospinota bacterium
TCCGGTAAGTTTCGTCATCAGCAAAACTATACCAGATACGGCTGAAATTCGATGCACCCTTTTATCTCATTGTAATTCCTAAACTTTATTAAGCTTAATTTCTTGACTTCAACTTTATTACGAAAGAACCAAATATTTAGAAAAATAATAAGAAGAAAAGGGGAACATAGAGAAAAGGAGAAAGAAAAATTATTTTAAAAGTATTTCCCCTCTTTCCCCTTGTTTCTCCATTTCTCCTTAATCTTTTTATTTGTTTTTTTAAGTCTGTGTGAGTCTGTGGCTAAAATTAAGTTTTTGTTATTATGATAAATATAAAAAATCTTACAAAACATTATGGCAATCTGACTGCTGTTTCTGGTCTCAATCTTGATATCCCTGCCGGGGAATGTTTTGGTTTTCTTGGTCCGAATGGTGCGGGCAAGACAACAACAATAAAACTCCTCGCAGGGCTTCTTAAACCAAATGAGGGGACTATTGAAATAAGCGGATACGATATTCAGAGAGATCCTCAGAAGGTAAAAGGCATAATAGGATATATACCTGATAAACCCTTTATCTATGAGAAACTTACCGGGGGGGAATTTTTAGATTTTGTTGCTGAACTGTATCAGGTAAATGGAAATTTTGTAAGGGAGAAGAGGGAAGAACTGCTTAATCTTTTTGCTATAAAAGATTTTGAGAATGAGCTTGTGGAAGGTTATTCACACGGGATGAGGCAGAAGCTTGTAATCACAGCAGCCCTTATCCATAATCCGAAGGTTATTATAGTTGACGAGCCAATGGTGGGTCTTGACCCGAAGGGTATGAGACAGGTAAAGGAGATATTTAAACAGCTTGCAAAATCCGGGGTGACGATATTCATGTCAACCCATACAATGTCAGTTGCTCAGGAGATGTGTCACAGGATAGGTATAATCAATAAGGGAAAACTTATTGCACTTGGCAATATGATTGACCTACAAAAACAGGCACAGGTCTCCAGCGGATTAGAGGATGTATTTCTTCAGTTAACCAGCAGTGAGACCCATGACCTGTCGTAGGGTTGAGGGGGAAAGTGGATAAAATTAATGGGCTTTATCCAGTTCCTCAAACTTTTTCATTATTGCATTTATCTGGTCCTCTTCAAGGTGCATATCAGCCATCATGAAAAGCATATTGTCTTCCTTGTAGATATGCTCTCTTAGGAGATTGATAAAACTGTTTCCATTTTCTCTTATAAGCTTTTGTGCCTCTCCATTGCTTTCATCCTTTGAAAACAGGTCAACCCCTCTGATGAAGTTGTCCTCGTATTTGTACAGGTCTTCATGCTCCAATAACATCTGCCCGATTGGACCTTCATCTCTTGGAATGAACTTTTCCATTTCGGGGAACAGGGCAGCCTCTTCCTTCTTGAAGTGTAAATCAGCCTCCTTCCTGAGGAAAGTCTTTAAATCTGTGAGGACATTCTTCACATTGGCGGACTTGAGATTATTGATGGTCTGCTCCATGAATTTCAGTTTTTCCAATACAACCTTATGGTCATTGGATAAAATTTCAGTCGGTCTGCTCATCTTTATTTCCTCCTTAAAAAAATTATTTAATGTTGTTCTAATATATATAAATGAGATTTTTCTTACTATGATTTTTATCATAAATATAAAATTTCAGTTCTTTGACAATAAAATAGAGAGTTTGATATTATAGTGTAAGAAATAGTTTTAAATTATAAGGGGAGGTAATTAATAGATGCCAATTTATGAATATGTATGCGATAAGTGTGGTCATGAATTTGAAATAAGCCAGAGGATAGCTGACAAACCGCTCAAGAAATGTAAAGAGTGCGGAGGGAAACTCCATAAAAAGATATCCAATACATCCTTTGTCCTTAAAGGGACAGGGTGGTATAAAACAGATTACGCAGGGAAACCTGCAAAGGAAGGCAAGAAAGAGGAAAAGAAATCAGAAACTACAAAAAAGTCATCTGATAAGGTATCAAAGACTACAACTAAGTGAACGAACTAAATAAGTAGACATAAATTCTGGTAGTCGCAGGCTTTATGCCTGCGTAAATTCACGCACCCATAAAGGGTGCGGCTACCATACATACCAACAAATTTAATTCGTTCACTATAAGTGATTTCTATGTATTGACAGTTCCGCTATCATTAATATCCCTTACATATACCTCTCTTGGTTTTGCACCGTCTGCGGGACCTACGAGCCCCTGTTTCTCCATTAGCTCAATCATTCTGGCGGCACGGTTGTAGCCAATACGGAGTCTCCTCTGTATCATTGAGATTGATGCCTGACGGGTTGATGATACAAGGGCGACAGCCTGGTCATAAAGCTCATCAGAGTCTTCCCCTTCATCTTCTGCTATCTCATCTATTTTTGGTTTTAGTATGGATTCTAAATATATTGGTTTCTGCTGTTTTTTAAGGAACTCAACCACCTTTTTAATTTCTACCTCTGATACATAGGCACCGTGTATCCTCTGCAATCTTGATGTCCCTGGCGGGAGGAAGAGCATATCACCTTTTCCAAGCAGTCTTTCAGCGCCGATTGTATCAAGGATAGTCCTGGAATCAATTCTTGATGAAACCTGATAGGATATCCGTGATGGAAAATTCGCCTTTATTATACCCGTAAGGACATCAACTGAGGGCCTCTGGGTAGCGACAAGGAGATGTATCCCTGCTGCCCTTGCCATCTGTGCAAGCCGTGTCAGGGCGTCTTCCACATCCTTTGAAGACACCATCATCAAGTCAGCCAGCTCATCTATTATGACAACAATATAGGGTAATTTCTTTTCCTCTTTTATTTCTGTAATCTCCTCTGACTCCTGACCCTCTGCATTTTCTCGCCCCTTGACTTTTTCCTTTTGCCTTTTGCCTTTTGCCTTTTGCCCTTCATCTTCAATTGTCCTGTTATATCCATCAATATTTCTTACACCCTTTTCTGCAAGACAGTTGTATCTCTTCTCCATCTCTTCAACAACCCACCTTAGGGCATTAGCAGCCTTTTTGGGATTTGTTACTACAGGTGCGATCAGGTGAGGAATGCCGTCATAGATAGAGAGCTCTATCATCTTCGGGTCTATCATTATCATCTTTACCTCATCAGGTGTGGAATTGAATAAGATACTGCATATCATGCTGTTAATGCCGACACTCTTTCCTGACCCTGTTGCCCCTGCAACGAGAAGATGAGGTATCTGGGCAAGGTCTGTTACAACAGGTTTACCTGATATGTCCATTCCAAGCCCAAGTGATAGTTTTGATTTTGCCTTCTTAAATTCATCCGAACTGAGGAGTTCTTTGAGGCTAACCGAGTCACGGTATACATTTGGTATTTCTATTCCTACAACAGATTTACCGGGGACAGGGGCTAATATCCTTACACTTATTGCCTTCATCGCAAGGGCGAGGTCATCCGCAAGGCTCATTATCCTGCTCACCTTAATACCCGATGCCGGCTCAAATTCATACATTGTAATTACCGGGCCTGGAAGCACCTGCACCACCTTACCCTCAATGCCGAAGTCAATGAGTTTTTTTTCTAATATGGATGAATTATTTATCAGCTCATCTTCATCCCTCTTTTTTACTGTGGGTGAAGGGGAATCAAGGAGTGACAGGGAGGGCAAAGTATATTCCCCGGTTGTATCGTAGGACTCAAAACTCTCCTCTATTTCAAAATCCTCCTTTTCTTCTGCATTCCTTACTGCTGAGATTATTTTTGGAGGTTCAGTATCTATATCCTTGGCTTGCTGAACTGGTTCAATCTTTTGTTCAGACTGTTTTACCAGTTTCTCCTTTTTCTTTACTGTCTTTGGCTTGATGGCTGACAATACCTTAAATAAGAAACCAATGAGCCCATTCAATCTTGTCAGGGTGTCTCCAATTGAGATGCGTGTTGTCAGGACGATGGAAAATATAAGCATTGTAATTATAACAATATATGCACCGCCTCTATTGAAAAGCCATATCAACTCCTCTGCAATGAAATAGCCCAATGCACCTCCGGAGCGGGCTACATTTCCAAAGAAGGGATCTTTACTGAAAAGCAGATAAGTGAGAGAGCATAGAAATATGGTGCTTGATACCCCGCCAATTAATGAAAATATGGAGATGATTATCTTTTCATTCCGGAAGATTGTCCATCCTATAAAAAGGAGGGCTATGATGATGAAGTATGAGCTGCTCCCCATGAATTGAACAATTGCATCGGAAAAATAGGCGCCAACAATACCTGCGTAGTTTTTTACAGGTATCTTTGTGGATATGTATTTACTGAATGAAGGGTCATCACTGTGGTAAGAGATCAGGCTTATGAAGGAAAATACTGCAAATGCGATGAAAATCACTCCAATAATTTCCCTTACAATCTTATTTTTTAAAAAAGAGAACATAAAATACATTCATTCTATCATATTTGAAGGTTGACTATGCTGAAAATTTATGATATTTTTTAACAACTTAACTAAAGGGGGGGATATGCCTACCTTAAAAGAGCATTTATTTCAAGAGAGTGTATCAAAAAGCCTTAACAGGCTCCGTTCCGAATTCCGTGATAAGTATAAACCAAAGAAGGATGGTCGTTTTGAATGTCATGGTATTACATATGAGATTAGTTCCCCACTTGTGATCCGTGACGGCATGGAGTTTGAGATAAGTTCCAAGATTCCTGTTGAACTTCTATCCGCCCGTACCAAAAAAGAAAAATATTTCAAGGCAATTAAAGATATCATCTCTAAAAAAGATAAAGCCCCTTCATCTGTTGATATGGAAAATATTGTTACAAGCTTGAGCCTGAGTGAAAAGAAGGAAAGGGATTATGTAAAGGCGAAGTATATCTATTCTGAAAATGAGCTTTATGATAATAATGAAATCACAAAGAAAGTGGATAAATTTAAAAAGAACCCTGAAGATATACCTGTTATGCCAGGTGTAACAACCCTTTTTGGAAGGCTTGTCCTTCAATCTATTGAAGAACAGATTTACAAAAAGGCAAGAGAAAACATCCTTTCCTTTATAAATGCCAATGAAGAGATAAGGAAGAAATATAGTTGAATGTGCCGCAGACTAATTTTTCTGATACCCCGCTAATTATAATAAAGGACAAAAACATTAACACGAATGACACGAATGAAACTAATTACACGAATAATATGAAACACCAAATTCCAAGCACCAAACAAATTCCAATAACCAAAATTTCAAATTCTAAACAGTTTAGGACATTTGAATTTGGATATTGTTTGGGATTTGGAGTTTGTAATTTGAAATTTCTCCTTATATTCGTGCCATTCGTATATTCGTGAAATTTGTGTTTCAGGGTTTTATAATTTCTTTGTATATATAAGTTTTAGAAATGAAATAGTTATGGATGAAAAAAAGGTGCTGATATCAACTGATAATAAACTGATGGATGATATTCTCATATCCATGTTTAGACGCAGCAAGGTAATAAAACCCAAGATTGTGCCGCCGGCAGGACTGATAAATTTCATAAAGAGCAATAAGGCTGATATTGTTATCCTCTTTGAGGAGCTCGGAATCTATAAATTGCTTAAAGAGGATAAATATACGGCGAATATTCCTGTTGTTTCCATCCTATTTGAGCCATCTAAAAGAATTGACCATAATGGAGATAAGACATGGGTATTAGGCTCGGATATAGAAAGCCTTTATGAGCTTGTGATAAACAGCCTGCCCATAAGCAAGAAGAAGATAATGCTTATAGACGATGAAGAGGTGATTCACAATGTAATTAAAAATGCCTTGAAGGGGGATAAATACGAAATATTCAGCATGTATGAAGGGGCTTCTGCCATACGAGATATATCTAAGATAAAGCCTGACCTTGTAATTACAGATATAACAATGCCCGGCAAGGATGGTCTGCAGGTTTGTATGGAGATTAAAAGTAACAGTGATACGGCAGGTATTCCGGTGATGATAGTCTCTGCCCTTGCGGATGACCAGATTATAGAAAAGGGTTTTAATGCCGGTGCAGATGAATATATAACAAAACCATTTTCTATGGAGGAGATCGTCTTAAAGGTTGAGAGTGTCCTCAGTGAGACATTGAACAAAAGAAAGGAAAGGATACTTATTGTTGATGACAGCCCGACTGTAATAAGTGTTCTGAAGAATGGAATTAGTAAAGAGGGTTTTACTGTCATTACTGCTTCAGACGGCGATGAGGGCTTGCAGAAGGCACTTACTGAATTGCCTGATATTATTATATCCGATATTGAGATGCCAAAGATGACCGGATTTGAATTTTGCAAGCAGGTAAAGGCAAATCAAATTACGAAACATATACCATTTGTTGCATTGACATCAAAGGGGAGCAGGGGTGCAAGGGGGCTTGGGAAAAGGGCAGGTATTAATGCATATCTGTTAAAACCTTTTACCATTGAAAAGGTAGTGGTTATCATAGAGAGATTCCTCGCAGAAAAGAGGGAGATACTTGAGATTGAGAGAGACCTTATGCTTGCAAGTATATCCTCACTGGCAAAGGCATTGGATGAGAGGGATAACTATACTCGTTACCATTCTGAGAATGTAGCTAAATATACCGTAATGATAGCAAGTAGTATCGGTTTAAGTAAAGAAGAGATTGAGAGACTGAGGCTTGCAGCCCTCCTCCATGACATCGGGAAGATAGGGATAAGGGATGAGATACTGTTTAAAAAAGACAAACTATCCCCCGAAGAGTATAAGGCAATACAGGAGCATCCTGAAAAAGGTGCATCCATACTTCAGCCTATTCCAAGCCTGAAGGATATAATCCCGTATATACTTTACCATCATGAAAAATACGATGGGGACGGCTTAAAGGGCTTAAAGGGTGAGGATATACCATTAGGTGCAAGGATATTGGCGGTGGCTGATGCCTATGATGCCCTCACTACAGATAGACCCTATCGCAAATGTGTGGAAAAGGACGATGCAGTAAGAATAATAAGAGAAAATTCCGGGAAACATTTTTGTCCAGCCTGTGTGGAGAATTTTATAAAGATTTTTGAAAATTAAACCCAAAAAATACGTGAAACCACAGGTAAACACAGATTAACACAGCGTGGCAAAGCCACAACCAAAACAAATGAAACCACAAGATTAACACGAGATTTTCACAAGAAATGTCATTCCGAACCCTTCGCCATGTCATTCTGAGCGAAGCGAAGAATCTTGATGTTTCGCTCAGGACAGGCTCCGTGAGGAATCTCGGTTTTGAGATTCTTCGGGCTTCGCCCTCAGAATGACAGCAATGCTGTCATCTGTGTAAATCTGTGAAATCTGTGGTTAAAATTTAAAGGCGGTAATTTATATTGAGTAAAATTGATGAATTAAGAAAAAGGATTGATGAGATTGATGAGAAATTGCTGGAACTCTTGAACAAGAGGGCTGAGTTTGCCATCTTGATAGGGAAGGAGAAGTCAAAGACAAAGAGTAATTTCCATGTTCCTGACAGAGAAAAGGAAATTATAGACCGCCTTACAAAGATAAATAAGGGGCCGTTTCAGAGTGATTCATTAAAATCGGTATATAGAGAAATCCTATCCGCTACCCTGTCTTTAGAGAGACCCCTTACTATAGCATATCTTGGGCCACAGGCTACTTTCACCCATCTCGCGGCTATGAATCAGTTCGGCTCATCTGCCGTTTATATTCCAACAGATAGACTTGATACAATCTTTTCTGAGGTGGAAACAGGGAGGGCTGACTATGGTGTTGTCCCGATAGAGAATTCAATGGAAGGGGTTGTGACACATACACTTGACCTTTTTGTAGATTCCAGTGTCAATATATGCGGCGAGATACTTCTGGAGATACACCACTTTCTTATGTCAAGAGGAAAGGATATAAAAGGGATAAAAAAGATATATTCTCATCCGCAGCCTATTGCCCAGTGCAGGTCATGGCTTGAGAGAAATCTCCCAAACATTCCTCATTATGAAGTTTCAAGCACTGCAAGGGCAGCAGAGATGTCTGCAAAAGAGAAGGGGGCTGCAGCAATAGCCAGTGAGGCAGCGGCAGGACTTTACAGGTTAAATATACTTGCACGGAAGATAGAGGATAATAAAAATAACTATACCCGATTCCTTATCATCGGCAAGACAAAAAGGGCTAAAAGCGGGAGTGATAAGACTTCAATACTCGTATCTATAAAGGATAAGGTTGGTGCCCTGTATTACATTCTGGAGCCATTTGCAAAAGAGAAAATTAATCTTACAAAGATTGAATCAAGGCCTTTAAGAAAAAGGGCTTGGGAGTATGTATTCTATATAGATTTTGAAGGTCATACAGAAGATAAAAATGTTGTCAGGACTATAGAAAAGCTGAAAAAGGATGTGCTTTTTCTGAAGATACTTGGTTCTTATCCGAAATGGATTTGAAAGTGAACACGAATTCCACGAATATACGAATGGCACGAATAAAAACTAAATTATTTTGCTTTATTAATTCGTGTAATTCGTCCATTAGTGCCATTCGTGTTTAAGTATTTGTTCTTCGTGAAATTTGCCTATTCGTGTGATTCGTGTTCTAAATAAAATGGAGTTAAAAATACCTGAACATATAAAAGAGATTATTCCTTACGAGCCCGGTAAACCTATAGAAGAACTTGAGAGAGAGTTGGGAATTAAAAACTCTATCAAGCTTGCATCAAACGAAAACCCAATAGGCCCCTCATCAAAGGCACTAAAGGCAATAGAGGATTCATTACCAAATATCCACCGTTATCCTGACGGGAGCGGATTTTATCTTAAAGATGCAATCGCTGAGTATTTTAATATAAAACCGTCAAATATAATCCTTGGAAACGGCTCAAATGAGATTATAGAATTATCGGTCAGGACATTTTTAAATCCGGGGGACGAGATTGTATTTGCAGACCAGTCATTCATTGTTTATAAGCTTGTGACTCAGGCTGCAAACTGCAGAGGTGTAGTTGTTCCTTTGAAGGATTTTACCCATGACCTTGAAAGAATTGCAGAAGCGATTTCAGAAAAAACGAAAATGATTTTTATATCCAATCCCAATAATCCAACAGGGACTGCAGTCGGAAGAGGAGATATAGAGAGGTTCATGGGCAGATTAAGGGACGATATAATTGTGGTATTTGATGAGGCATATTATGAATATGTGGAAAGAGAAGATTTCCCTGATGCTGTAAGATATGTAAGGGATGGAAAAAATGTAATAGTATTAAGGACATTTTCTAAAATATATGGTCTCGCAGGATTAAGGGTAGGTTATGGTTTTGCAAGGGCTGAACTTGTAGATTTTATGAACAGGGTGAGACAGCCTTTTAATGTAAATTCACTGGCACAAATAGGGGCTGTAGCTGCACTGAAGGATAAAAGTCATTTAGAGAGGAGCAGGGAGGTTAATAGAAATGGGAAAGAGTATCTATATAGAGAATTTAGGAGACTCGGTTTAGATTATATCCCCACAGAGGCAAATTTTATCTTAGTTAGAGTGGAAAATGGACGGGAGATTTATAATAAACTTTTAAAAAAGGGGGTAATAGTCAGGGCAATGAATGGCTATAAACTCCCTGATTATATAAGGGTCACAATAGGATTGCCAGAGGAGAATAATAGATTCATAGAGGCACTCTCAGAAGTTTGTAAATGATGATACATTTTAAGACAATAACAATAGTTGGTGTGGGGCTTATTGGAGGCTCTTTTGCAAGGGTATGCAAGGAGAAAAAACTTGCTGATAGAATTATCGGCTTTGGGAGGAATGAAAAGAATTTAAAAAGGGCTGTAGAGCTTAATGTCATAGATTCATACAGCTTAAATCTTAGAGATGCTGTAAGTAACTCGGATTTCATACTTCTTGCAACACCTGTATCTTCCATTATAAAAATTGCAAGGGAGATTATTCCCTATCTTAAAAATGGGACTATTATTACAGATGCGGGGAGTGTAAAGGGTGAGATAGTCCGTGAAATAGATGAGATAATGCCTGAAGAAATATTTTTTGTTGGTGGCCATCCGATTGCAGGGACAGAAAAATCAGGTGTTGAGGCATCTTTTTTGGAATTATTTGAAGGTCATAGGTGTGTCATAACTCCTACCGAGAAGACCAATCCTGCCGCCCTTGAGAAGGTTAAAGAAGTATGGAAGGAGACTGGGTCAGAGGTGATACTGATGGATGTTAATACGCATGACAGATACCTCGCTGCTGTGAGTCATCTGCCTCATGCTGTTGCCTATGCACTGGTAAATGCTGTCGGAGGGCTTGATGAATCGGTTCGACAGGCTCACGATGAAAAGGAGAAGGGGGTTTTATCCTTCTCTGCCGGCGGGTTCAGGGACTTTACGAGGATTGCAGCAAGCCACCCTGCCATGTGGAGAGATATATTTTTAATGAATAAGAAAAATGTTGTAGAGATGATAAATCTTTTTCAATCTACACTTGATGATATTAAAGATGCGATTATTAATAATGACAGCAATATGCTTGAAAAGGAGTTTGAAAAGGCAAGGGAGATAAGATTAAAAATTTCAAATTTCAAATTTCAAATTTCAAATTATAAGCCTTTAATCATTGCCATTGATGGTCCTGCTGGGTCGGGCAAGAGTACAGTTGCAAAGATACTGGCAAAGAGATTTAAATATAAATATATAGATACAGGTGCCATGTACAGGGCTGTTGCATTAAAGGCTATTAAAAACAACATAAAATTGACCGATGAGAAAATGGTATCTAAGATAGCAGATAATATTAAAATAGAATTTGCAGCCGATGGCAATAACCAGAGGGTATATGCAGATGGAGATGATGTTACCTCAAAGATAAGGGACGAGGAGGTTGGGAATGGGGCATCTGTTGTCTCTGCCTATTCGGGTGTGAGAAATGCCATGTTGACAAAACAGAGGGAGATGGGTAAATCAGGCGGAGTTGTAATGGAGGGGAGAGACATAGGGAGTGTGGTATTTCCAAATGCCGATATAAAGTTCTTTTTAAATGCATCAGTAGAGGAGAGGGGAAAAAGGAGGCATCTGGAGCTTAAGGAAAAGGGAGAGGATATAGAGAAGGGCAAGATAGTTGAGGATATCAGGAGAAGGGATAATCAGGATACATCCCGCGATATAGCCCCTTTAAAGAGGGCAGATGATTCAATAGTGATTGATACTACAGGAATTTCTATTGACGAGGTTGTAGAAAATATGTTACAAGAAATAGATAAGCATCGGCAGATTGCTGATGACTGATAGCTAAAAAGGGAGGTTTTTAAATAGAAATGGAAAAAGAGATACTCAAGGGAAAGAATAGCAGTACTGCTGCAAAGGTTGATACTATGATAAGAAAGACTCACTTTGTTTATAGTGACGATCCGGATATTGAAGATACATCCGATGTTGAATATGACATGGAAGTAGAGCGGCTGTATGAAGACAGCATGAAGAGTTTCAAAGAGGGCGATATCGTGAAGGGTCGCATTGTTGGTATTAGCGAGGACTCAATTACAGTTGACATAGGATTTAAGTCTGAAGGCTCCATCTCAAGGAATGAGTTTCCTCATCGCGGTAAAAATCTAAAGGTGGGGGATGAGATAACCGTGATGCTGGATAGAGTTGAAGACAAGAATGGGCAGATAGTCCTTTCCAAAGAGAAGGCAGACAAGATAAAGGTGTGGGAAAATGTAATGAAGATGTATGCCAATAGTGAGCCTGTTGAAGGGACTGTTGTGGAGAAGATAAAAGGGGGGCTTACTGTTGATATAGGACTAAAGGCATTCCTTCCGGGTTCACAGATTGATATTAAGCCGGTTAGAAATCTTGACAGGCTCATAGGGCAGAAGTTCAGGATGAGAATTATAAAGATGAACAAGAAGAAGGGCAACATTGTCCTCTCACGACGTATTTTGTTGGAAGAGGAGAGAAAGACTTCAAGGGACACTATACTGTCAACTATGGAAGAGGGGAAGATTGTTGACGGGACTGTAAAGAATATTACAGAATATGGTGCGTTTGTTGACCTTGGCGGTATTGACGGATTGCTTCACATAACCGATATGGCATGGGGGAGAATCAGCCATCCATCCGAACTCTTTGCAATAGGCGATACAATTAAGGTGATGATATTAAAGTATGATAGAGAGAATCAGAAGATATCTCTTGGCTATAAACAAATTTCCACCGACCCGTGGGCAGGGGTGGAAGAAAAATATACAGTCGGGAAAAAGCTCAGAGGCAAGGTTGTGAGTATTACAGACTACGGTGCATTTATTGAATTGGAGAGCGGTGTAGAGGGATTGATCCATGTGTCAGAGATGTCATGGGGCAAATATCTTAAACACCCGTCAAAGATTGCTGCTGTGGGAGATACGGTTGAGGCTGTAGTTCTAAATATTGACAAAGAAAAGAGGAAAATCTCCCTCAGTATGAAACAGAATGAGCCTAACCCCTGGTTAAATATAGAGGAAAAATATCAAGTAGGAGCGGTTGTAGAGGGCAAGATAAGAAATGTAACAGATTTTGGAGCCTTTGTTGAGCTTGAGGAGGGGATTGACGGATTGATTCATATATCAGATATGTCATGGGCACAGAAGATAAAACATCCGTCAGAGTTGTTTAAAAAGAGGGATAGTGTTAAGGCGGTGGTTTTGAGTGTTGAGAAAGAAAATGAGAGGCTTGCGCTTGGCATAAAACAGCTTACACCTGATCCATGGACAAATATATCTGAGAAGTATAAGGTTGGGATGGATGTAAAAGGGAAGGTAATAAAGATTACAACCTTTGGTGCCTTTGCAGAAATTGAAGACGGTATAGAGGGGCTAATCCACATATCACAATTAAGCTCAAAAAAGGTGAATGACCCGAAGGAGGTCGTTTCTGTTGGTGATGAAATAAAGGCGAGGGTTGTTAAGGTGGATGAGGCAAACAGAAGGATTGGCTTGAGCATCAAGGCTTACAATGAAGGGATTAGCAACCTTGAAGGATTAGATATACCTGAGAATGAATTTGAAGAGATTATAACAGAGGGTGAGGCATCAAACAAAAAGGGTAAAAGGGATAAGAAATAAAGATGGAAATTAAGGAGAAAAGGCCTTTTTTGAAGAATCTAATTACCCTTGGCGCTGTCACTATAATTCTGTTCGGTGCAATCTGGTGGATAAGCTCCTTTGTTGTAAAGGACGGAGGAGGGGATTTAACCGCGAGGGATAATAAACTTGCACTTGTAAGGATTGAAGGCGTTATTACTGAATCTGAAGATATTGTAAGGCAGATAAAAAAATATCGTGAAGATTCATCTATTAAAGGGATTGTCCTCCGTATTGACAGTCCGGGCGGTGCAGTTGGTCCATCTCAGGAAATATACAAAGAGGTATTAAAGACTACTGAGGGGAAAAAGGTTGTGGCATCAATGGGCGGTCTTGCTGCATCAGGGGGGTATTATATAGCATGTGCCGCTAATAAGGTATTTGCAAATCCAGGTACGATAACGGGGAGTATAGGCGTTATAATGGCATTTTCCAACTTTGAAGAGTTGATGAAGAAACTTGGTTTGAAGACCACTGTGATTAAGAGCGGAAAATTTAAGGATGTAGGGTCGCCTGTAAGGGAGTTGACAGAGGAGGAGAGAAAGATTCTTCAAAATGTATCCGATGATATACACGGACAGTTTATTGAGGCGGTCGCAAAGGGAAGAAACCTTAAAATGGAATCGGTGAAGGAACTGGCAGACGGAAGAATATTCTCAGGAAGACAGGCAAAGGAATCCGGGTTAATTGATGAACTCGGCACACTGGAAGATGCCATATCCTATGCTACAAATCTGGTAGGCATAAAGGAAAAGGCAAAGATTGTTCAGGAGAGAAAGGAAAAGAATATCTTGTTGAGGCTTTTTAAGGAGGATTTTTCATCCCTTATACCATCTCCTTTGAATACAAAATTACTGGGTGCACAATATATCTGGCAGTATTAAAATTTGAAATTTGAAATTTCAAATTTGAGATTTGAGAGGGGAGGCTTAATCTATGACAAAATCGGAATTGGCAGAGCAGGTATCAACGAAGATAAATCTACCTAAAAAAGAGACAGAGCATATAGTAAGCATGGTATTTGAAAGTATAATAGGTGCCCTGAGTCATGGTGATAAGGTGGAGTTGAGAGGATTTGGCAGCTTTAGAATCAGGCACAGGGCTTTAAGAGAGGGTAGAAATCCAAAGACAGGCGAGAAGGTGAAGGTGCCGCCTAAAAAAGTTCCATTTTTCAGGGCAGGAAAAGAATTAAAGGAGATGGTGAATAATAAAGCCGGTAGCCAGAAGACTGCGGGAAGCAGTCAGCATCCGTAAATTTGTAAACTTGCCGGAACTATTCTTATGAATGAAGCAGGGAACCTTCCCTGCTTTTTTTGTTTGTGAACAAAAGAAAAAGATTAAGGAGAATGGAGAAAAGGGAGAAAAGGAGAAAAAAGAATCTGACTTATTATCTCTCCATTTCTCCATCTTCTTCTCCCTTTCTCCTTATATGTTTTTTATAATTTCCTTACATGAATATTATCCTTATAGGTTTTAAGGGATGCGGAAAGACACTAATAGGTAAAATGCTTACCGCTAAACTTAAAAGAGAGTTTTATGACACCGATTCCATAATTGAATCAATATATACTGAAGAGACAAAAAGTTATTTATCATTTAGGGAGATATATAAGAAACATGGCAGTGAATATTTCGGGAATTTAGAGAAAAAGGCATTAGAAAGAGTAGGGGGATTTGAAAATAGTATTATATCATTAGGCGGAGGGACCCTCTTTTCAGATAAAGATGTTGATAGAAAAATTAAAGGGCATGTTGTAATATATCTCCATGTAGAACCTGAGATACTATATGAAAGGATAATAAAAAACGGCATCCCTGCCTTTTTTGATAGTTCAAATCCAAGGCAGTCATTTGATAAACTTTATGCTGAGAGGCTTCCGTTATATAAAAGGCTTGCAGATATAGTTATAGATAATTCAAGGGATACAGAGGGGACTATTAATAGAATTTTACAGGAGTTGAAGAACAAAAACCTGATTAACCACAGATGAACGCAGATTAACACAGATTTTAAAACCTTATTCTTTTTAATCTGTGAAATCTGTGGTTTTATTATAATTTCTTTAACCTTAAAAAAATGGCAGGCAATAGTTTCGGAAAAATATTTAAAATAACCACATGGGGTGAATCTCATGGCAAGGCACTGGGGGTCATCATTGACGGCTGTCCTCCGATGCTTGAGTTGAAGGAAGAAGATATACAGATTGAATTAGATAGGAGGATGCCTGGCAATAGTGAGGTTGCCTCTCCAAGAAAAGAAACAGATAAAATAGAGATTTTATCAGGGGTATTTGAAGGTAAGACCACAGGCGCCCCAATATCGTTAATAATTAAAAATATTGATATAGATTCAAGCAAGTATGAAAAGATTAAGGATGTATTCAGGCCAGGTCATGCTGATTATACATATTTTGTAAAATACGGGATTAGAGACCATCGCGGCGGAGGAAGGTCGAGTGGGAGGGAGACTGTAGGGAGGGTTGCTGCAGGTGCTGTGGCAAAGAAAATCCTTCGGATAAGAGGGATAAATATAACAGGCTATACAAAACAGATTGGAGATATTACTGCCTCAGTTATTGACTTAAATGAGATAGAAAAAAATGATGTGAGATGCCCTGATAAAAACACCGCCCAAAAGATGATTGAAAAGATAAAGGAAGTGAGAAAGGCAGGAGACTCAATTGGAGGTATAGTAGAGATAATAGCATCAGGTGTCTCTCCCGGTCTTGGTGAACCTGTTTTTGATAAGCTTAATGCAGATATTGCAAAGGCACTGATGAGTATAGGTGCTGTAAAGGGGGTAGAGATAGGGTCAGGCTTTAAATCTGCCTCTTTACTCGGCTCTCAAAACAATGATGAAATGTATATCAAGGATGGAAAGGCTGCATTCAAAACAAATAACTCAGGGGGAATTTTAGGCGGGATTTCCAACGGTGATGATATTGTGGTGAGGATTGCTGTTAAACCTACTGCCTCTATCTCTAAGATTCAAAAATCTGTAGATATTAATAACAATGAAAGAGAGATAAGAGTAGAAGGTCGTCACGACCCCTGTATTTGTCCTCGCATTGTCCCTGTGGCAGAGGCAATGATGGCGGTTGTCATAGCAGACCATCTATTCCGTTTCATTCCTCCAAGCCCTTCTCTCTCCTCCTCATCCTGAGCATCTCCCTCTGGAGCAGGAAAGTATATTGGGTTATCAACTCCATATCATCTTCATGCATGGCGTAGTATTTTATCCCGGTAGCGTATTTTTTTGGCTGGTCAGGGTCGGTCTTAACATCTTCAATCCTCATGACCTCACCTAATGCCGATATTGAAAATGGAGGCTGTGCCTTTGGCGGTGCAATTATCAATTTTAAGATGTCCCCCCTCTTAAATTTCTGGCTGCATATTATTTTTAGACCCAGACCGCTTATATCCACACAGACGGCGACATTTTCTCCCTCAACTTTAGGTTTTGCCTGTGTAATGATTGTTGATATGACAGCCATCTTCCTGTATATATCCTGTATTATATCAATTAAAGATGTATCTAAATGGGAAACCTTTTTAATGGCATCAGCCTCACTGTAGCCAATAAAGATACCTGTTGAAACTGATGCTGTCTCTCTCCTGTCTGATGATTTTCTTATCAGATAATCTCTCTTCTTCTCCTCTGCCTCTTCCTTTGTTTGAAGATAAAATTCCATCGGGAATGAGTCCTCAATTCTTGCAGACTCTCTCTCGGCGACATGCTTGTTGTCATAAAGGTCTTTATTTTTGTATCCCTTTGCCATCTCTGCGGATGAAGATTTATCTTCTGTCTGTTCGGTGGGCTTAACCTCTCCCTTTATTTCTTTTACCGATATTTGCGGTTCTTTCTCTGCTTTAACCGGTTCAGGCGGTTTAGCTTCCTCCTTTAAGAGTTTTTCTATCTTTAGGACTATTATTGGAAATGTTTTATTGCTTATTATTCTCGTCTGTATGTTAAAAGTAGTCCCCCCTTTTTCTACAATTACCTTAGTAAGGATACCTTGCGGGACATTGTCAGGTTTTTCAGTCGGAGGGGAAAGCTGAATCGCAATAAGGTCCTCCTTTATTTTTTTAACGACAGAGGAATAGACCTTAGTTACAGAATCTATTTGAACTTCTATTGAGACACTTTTTTCCAGCTCAAAATAATCAGTAAGTCCCATATAATTTCCTTAGATAGATTTAATATAATTTTAATAAAGTTTATGTTATTTAAAGGAGTCTGTCAAATATATAATATAGACTTCATTAATAAATTTCAATTGACATAAACTTTATATTCGCCAGTTCAACAATGAAGTGCAACACTTGGGAAGCAGAAAGGAGAAATGCTATCCTAAGTGTCTATGACAAAACGATACAATCACCTAACCTTGTCTGAAAGAGATCAAATTACGATAATGCTGTATGAGGGGAGAA
>JACQBS010000135.1 GCA_016194325.1 Nitrospinota bacterium
AGAGGTAATGGCAGTTATAGACAGAGAAGATGCAGAGAATTCCACACTAAAGGCTGCGGCTTGATGGTAAAACTAATGGAACGCCACTTTATAATTTCAACTAAAAATTTGACAAGTTCTAAAACTTATCAAGAAAACACAGTTGAAGAATTATTAGGCAAAGCCAAAAGGCTTTTTAAATACTCTGGTGAGAAAAAGCTGGTCTTTAAATCCCCTACTGGTTCAGGAAAAACAATCATAATGGCAGAGTTTTTGAAGCAATTGGTTGATGACAGGGATGTCAGACAATCATTATCTTTTATCTGGACTGCGCCAAGGCAATTACATATTCAAAGCAGAAATAAGTTAGAAAAATATTTTGATGACAGCAGGGCTTTAAAATGTTCTTTCTTTGAGGATTTGAATGATAGAAAGATTGGCGAAAATGAGATTTTGTTTTTCAATTGGGAGAGTATCAATAAGGCAGATAATGTCTATATCAGAGATAATGAACAGGATTTTAATCTGTCTTCAATATTGGAAAGGACAAGGGAAGAAGGAAGAGAGATTATTTTATTAATTGATGAGGCGCATCACCATGCAACAAGTGAAATTTCGCAAAGATTGATTAGAGATATTGGGCCAAGATTAACGATTGAAGTTTCAGCAACGCCGGTTATCCAGAATCCTGATGAAATTATATCAGTGCAGTTGGAAGATGTGAAAACTGAGGGGATGATTAAGAAGGCTGTTATATTAAATGACCATTTCATAAATTTAATTAAAGAAGGAAAAATCAAGACCCAGTTAAGCGGAAGCAGTGAGGAGTTAGTTATTGATGCAGCATTGAAAAAGAGGAGTGAAGTGTTAAAGGCATATCAGAAAGAAAAAACTGACATCAATCCCATGGTCTTGATTCAGTTGCCTGATAGAATAAGCAGTTTAGAAGATAGAATGAAAGAAAAAGTTATTAGCATTTTAAAAGATAAATATAACATCTCAACAGAAAAAGGTAATAACAAATTAGCAATCTGGCTTTCAGGCGAGCATATCAATAAAGAGGATGTTGAGCGGCATGATAGTGAAGTTCAGGTTTTGATTTTTAAGCAGGCAATTGCTTTGGGGTGGGATTGTCCAAGGGCGCAGATATTGGTTCTGTTCAGGCAATGGCATAGCCCGATTTTTTCCATTCAGACAGTAGGCAGAATTATGAGAATGCCAGAACCCGATAACGGGCATTATGCAACGGATATCCTAAATTACGGCTATGTCTATACCAATTTGAATGATATTGAAATTAAAGAGGATATTGCAAGAGGCTATATCACCATTTATACAAGTAAAAGGAGAGTTGATTATAAACCGATAGACTTGTTGTCCTGCTACTCAAAACGGCATAGAGAAAAGACACGATTAGCCCCTTTATTCATTGAGATATTTTTGAAAGAGACAGAAAAGTATAATTTAAAAAAGAAAGTAGATATTAAGGCGAGAAAATTGGATTTGAAGATTATTTCGGACTGGAAGGCTGAAAATATAGATATTTTGGCTGGCTCAAAGGTTATCGGTGATAAATCTATAATGGCAAGCAGTGAGGATTTGCAAAAATTATTTGATTATTTTGCGAGGAATAGTTTGAGCCCGCAGTTTTATCCAGAAGACAGGTCTGTTGGAAGAATAAAAGACTCAATCTATAAATTTTTTGAAGAAAAATTAAACATGGATTATGGAGAGGTAGGAGATGAGATTATACAGATTGTTTTAAGCAATAAAAATATTCGGCATTTTTTGAATGTAGTAGATATGGCAAAAGAGCTTTATAAGGCAGAAACAATAAAGAGAGAGGCAGAACTTGGTTCTAATGACGATTGGAATGTGCCGGAATCAATGCTGTTTGGAAGTGATGACATAAAAGAAAACAGTGAAAAATCTATTATGAAGCCTTTTTATAGAAAAGGTAACTGGAAGCCAGAAGAGGCTTTTATAGATTTTTTAGAAAATCCATCTAATTCTGTGGAGTGGTGGTTTAAAAACGGCGACAGGGATGCAACATTTTTTGCTGTGCCATATGATAATGGAGAGAAAAAGCCTTTTTATGTGGATTTCATTATTAAGTTTAAAGACGGCAGGGTTGGGTTATTTGATACAAAGGCAGGATTTACACAAAAACTTGCAGGTTCTAAAATAGATGGGCTATTTAATTACATCAAGCAAGAAAACGAGAAGGGTAAAAAACTTTTTGGTGGAATAGTTGCCAATACTGACCCTCGAAATTACAAAGGCAGATGGGTTTATTTTAATAAGTCTGCTGAAGAATTGAGAGATAATGATTTCAGCAATTGGGAAAATTTGGAGATTTAGTTCTGTTTACGACATCAAATACCGCATGGTGCGGGAGAGTGAGGAGGACAATTGACTCACGAAAAACTTAATAAATTGCTGGATGAATTAAGGGGTTTGTCTGATGAAACCGAGTGGGTTGAGTTTAGAGAGATTTTTTAAAAAAGCTTTATACATGCTATAATGTAACCAAGGAGGTAAAGAATATGGAAAATACAGAATTGAATATATTAATCGGTAGTTTAAAGGCACAGGTTAATGTCCTTGAGGCAAAGATTAAACAGGTGCAAAAATCCTCCAAGATAAAAACCTTTGCTGATTTTTACGGCATCTTATCAGGGCATGGTGAAACCTCTGAAGAAGAAATTGAGGCTGTTAAGTTTAAACTCAAGGAAAATCTTTTATGACTACCTATATTGTTGATACTCATGCACTCGTCTGGTTTTTAGAAAAAAATTCAAAATTACCAAAAACTGCAAGAATAGCCCTTTTAGACCCAATTGCCCAGATTATCCTACCTACCATTGTTTTGACAGAGATAACTTTCTTATATTCAAAAAGAAGAACTACTATTGACCTGCCTATAGTGCTTTCAGAGGTTGCAAGTTCCTCAAATTGCATCGTATATCCACTTGATGAAGAAGTTGTTTTAAGAATCCCTACCAACCTTAATATTCACGATGCTATTATCGTAGCAACAGGACTTCTTTTTAAAGAATTAATGGAACACGATGTGGCAATAATTACAAAAGATAATTCAATTAAAAATTCTAATTTAATCAAAACGGTTTGGGCTTGACTGAATTAATAAACCCTTCACAGACGAGGAGTTGGATTTCATCCTTTTGGTTTCACTCAGGACGGGCATGAACCATGACATCAAATACCGCATGGGGTGGAAGAATTAGAAAGCAAATTTAAAAATGACTATAATCAGTATTCTATAATATTCCCCATTTATGATAATAGGTATTGACGGGAGGGAATTGGAAAGAGGGAAGGTTACAGGTATAGGAAGATACCTGTTGAATTTTTTAAAATTTGCAACTACCTTGAAAAAAGATTATCAATTTATCCTATACGGAAATCAGTTTACCTGCCTTGATTATAAATCTTCAAACCTGACCTTAAAAATTATACTTGAGAGGATAACGGCCACATGGGACCATGTTTTACTCCCTGCTCACTTAAAGAATGATAGTGTTGATGTTTTTCTATCCCCCTATATAAAGGCTCCGATTTTATCCCCCTGTCCGTATATAACAACAATTCACGACCTTCTTTTTCTCTCAACCCCGGAGTATACAGGGTGGAGATATAAACTTTATAATGAGATATTTAAAATATTTGGGAAATTAGTATCAAAGAGGGCATCGGCTATTATTGCTGATTCAGAATATTCCAAAAAAGATATTATAAAAATTTTCGGAGTGGATGAGGAAAAGATTAATGTAATATCCCTCGGCATTTCAGATGAATATAAACCTGTTACAAATTTGTATTCTATTGAAAAGATAAAAAATATTTATAATATCAAAGGGAAATATATACTTTATGTGGGAAATTTCAAGCCTCATAAAAATGTAAAGAGGCTTATTGAGGCATTTGCAGAAGCCACCCCCCACCTCACCCCCACTTTGCAAAGGGGGGAGGGCGTGGGGATAAAATTAGTATTGGGAGGGAAAAGGGATAAATTTGTCCCTCTACTGGAGGAACAGGTAAATAATTTAGGAATAGGGGATAGTGTTATCTTTACAGATTTTATAAAAGATGAGGATTTGCCATATCTTTACAGTGGTGCAGAACTCTTTGTCTATCCATCTTTATATGAGGGCTTTGGTCTGCCTCTCCTTGAGGCAATGGCTTGTGGGACACCTGTTATATGCTCAAATACCACATCACTTCCTGAAGTGGTATGGGATGCTGGTATATTAATCAATCCTGAAGATGTTAAAAGTATGGCATCTGCGATATCTAAATTGCTGAAAGACGATATGATGAGAGAAGATTTGAAGATAAAAGGATTGAATAGGGCGAAAGAGTTTACAGTTGAAAAATGTTCATTAAAGATATTATCGCTAATAGAATCCACTGTATGAAATTCCTAATGATTTCAAGTGACTTTCCGCCTGTTTCAGGTGGACAATCAAAGTTCTTATTTAACTTATGGAGCAATCTTCCTTCTGATGAAATAATTGTCTTAGCCCCCAAAATTAAAAATTGGAAAATAATAGACAACACCCTCCCATTTAAAGTTATTCGCTTGAATCTTCCCCTTCAAAAAGGCTTATTTATCAAGTCAATAAAAACCTTATTATTACTTCTCTATACAATAAAACTGATATTTTTTAGAAAAGTTGACAGGATTCACTGCGGACAGGTTTTATCAGCAGGATTTGTCGGCTATATATGTCATTTTATTTTTAAAACACCATATTTCCCTTATGTTCATGGTGCGGATTTTCTTGAGTTCAAGTCTAAGACCATAACAAAAAAAATACTTAATCTGATCTTAAAAAATGCCTCTCTGATTATTGCCAACAGCAGCTTTACAAAAAATGCTCTGATTGGTTTTGACATATCGGAAAAAAAAATAATTGTTATCAATCCACCTGTAGATTATAAGAGATTTGAAAAGAGTGGAAATACTGAAAAATTAAAAGAAAATTATGGCCTGAAAGATAAGAAGGTTTTACTCACTGTAGGCAGATTGGTGGAGAGGAAAGGGCATGATTATGTAATCAAAGCTCTGCCAGAGATTATCAAAGAGATTCCTGAGATACATTATCTTATAGTAGGGGATGGAATGTATAGGAGCGAATTAGAGAGGCTTTCAGTAAAATTGAATGTCAGGTATTTTATAACATTTGCTGGATTTATACCTGATGACGAGCTTCCTGAGTATTATGCAATGTGTGATGTCTTTATTATGGCAAGCAGGGAGATTAAGGAAAGAGGGGATGTTGAGGGTTTTGGAATTGTATACTTAGAGGCTAATGCAATGAAGAAGCCTGTTATTGCAGGAAGGTCGGGCGGTATTACAGATGCAGTGGAGGATGGGGTAAATGGAATTTTAGTCAATCCAACAGAAGAAAAAGAGATTGCCCGTGTAATTATAAAATTAATGAAGGATGATGAAATGAGAAGGGAGCTCGGAGAGTCAGGATACAAAAGGGTATTTGAAAAATTCAGTCCTGAAAGACAGGCAGAGATGCTTTATGAGTCAACATCAAAATGAAATATAAAGTGGCACATATTATTACAAGACAGGACAAAGGTGGTTCAGCAGAAAATACACTCCTGACAGTCCTCGGACTTAATAAAGAGAAATATGATGTTACCCTCATCAATGGTGCTACGCTGGAATCTGCCATGAGTAATAAGGAAAGGGAGTCCAATGAGAGGGATTTAAAGAGGGCAGAAGATTCAGGTGTAAAGATAATAACAGTAGATGAGCTTGTAAGAAGGATAAGCCCTTTAAATGATTTAAAGGCATTTATCAGGTTATTCTCTATAATAAGGGAAGGCAAGTATCATATTGTTCACACCCATACTTCAAAGGCAGGCATCATCGGCAGGTGGGCTGCATGGCTTTGTAGATTCGGCAAGCTCACTAAGACACCTGTAATTATCCATACACCGCATGGTCATATATTTTATGGATATTATGGTAAATTTCTTACATGGATATTTAAGGTGATTGAACAGATTACGGCTCTTGTTACTGACATGATTATCACCTTAACGGATAGGGAGAAAAAGGAGCATATAGATTTTAAAATAGCCCCTCCTGAAAAATTTATAACAATCCACAGCGGTATTGAGACAAAAAGATTTCTAAAAGTTACCCCCGAAGATACAAAAAGGATAAAAAAAGAGTTAAATATTCCTGAAGACTGTTTAGTTATCGGGACAGTTGGAAGATTGGTGGAAGTAAAGGGACATAAATATTTTATTCAGGCAGCCAAAAATATCTTAAATGTCATTGCGAGGGACTTTAGTCCCAAAGCAACCCCCTCCTTAAATGTAAAATTTATAATTGTAGGAGATGGTCCTCTCATGGCTGATTTGAAAAGAGATGCAAATTTACTTGGAATAGCAGATTCAGTAATCTTCACGGGCTGGAGAAATGATGTGTCTGCTATAATTTCTGCATTGGATATTTTTGTCCTTCCATCTTTGAATGAGGGGATGGGGAAGGTCCTAGTTGAGGCGATGTTGTTAAAGAGACCGATTATTGCCTCAAGGGTAGGTGGAATACCTGATTTGATACGAGACGGGGAGAATGGTATATTAATAAACTCAGCGTCTCCAAATGAATTGGCAAAGGCAATTATTGAACTTTTAAAATCTGAGGAGAAAAGGAAAAGAATGGGAGAGAGCGGAAAACTTATAGCAGAATTTTACAGTGATAAAGCTATGGTTGATAAGGTTGAAAAATTATACGAAAGTTCCCTCTACCATATTGGGAGAGGGTGAGGGTGAGGGATGCTCATAGATATTGTGTGGTTAATAGGTAGTTTGGTTGTAATACTCTTAGGGTGTGAACTCTTTACAAACAGTATTGAGTGGACTGGAAAGAAACTCCAGCTATCAGAGGGGCTGGTAGGCAGTGTCCTTGCGGCTGTAGGGACGGCACTACCAGAGACACTTATACCCATTATTGCTGTTATATTTTCTAAAAATAATGAAAGTGTTCAGGTGGGAATCGGTGCTATTGCAGGTGTACCATTCATGCTTTCTACACTTGCCTTTTTTGTATCAGGGATAGCAGTTGTTATTTATGCCTTTATGAAAAAGAGGGATTCAGAGTTAAAAATCAACTCAAAGGTTATAACTACCGACCTCCTTTTTTTTCTGCTCTCTTATTCTATTGCAATTGGTGTAAGTTTTCTTCATATTAGACTTGTAAATATAATTGTGGCATGTTTACTTACACTTTCTTACGGCTGTTATCTCTGGCTTACATTACAGCATGAAGGTGTGATAAGCCATGAATTGGATGTGCTTCACTTTTCAAGAAATACCCCGACACCAAGATTGAGGATAATTGGTGTTCAGGTGCTGACAGGGCTTTCCTTTATTGTTATAGGTGCACATTTCTTTGTAGAAAGTCTTATTGATACTGCAAAAATCTTTTCTATCTCGCCTCTGATTTTATCTCTTATTCTGACACCGGTTGCAACTGAACTCCCTGAAAAAATGAACAGTGTTATATGGCTGGGTAAGGGGAGGGATACAATGGCAATAGGAAATATAACCGGTGCAATGGTGTTTCAGGGGAGTTTCCCTGTCGCATTCGGCATGGCATTTACACCGTGGGATATAAGTCATTCCACTATGGCAAGTGCCGTTTTAGCCTTAATATCTTCTGCCTATTTATTTTTCATGCTGAAGAAAAACGGAGTCCTCCATTTTAGAGACCTCCTGTTTGGTGGTGTTGCCTACGCAGGTTTTATTATTTATGTATTTTTTATTAATGGTTAATTTATGACTTTGCCGCTATCAGATGTAATCAATACATTAGAACGGTTTAAAAGGGAGTTTATTGAGATTGCGTCAATAGTTTTGATATTCTCCATATTTGGATATTTCCTTTCAAGTGATGTGCAGTTTCAATTTGAGAGATTGATTGGGGATAAACTGGCATATTTCAGCCCTCAGGAGGCATTCCTGACTATACTTAAAATATCATTCCTTACAGGGTTATTCCTTTCTTTCCCATCTATATTCTATAAGATATGGAAAGTTGTATCTAATAAGTATGGTTTTAAAAAGAGATTGACCTCTCTCTCTGTTGTTACAGGAGGGGTGATACTCTTTCTTTCAGGTGCAGCCCTGTGTTACTGGGCTGTCCTCCCCCTTGGAATAAAATTTTTGATAGGCTATGAGACAGATTATATAGTTCCATATATTTCTATAGAAAAGTATGTCAATTTCTGCGGAGGGATGATATTGGCATTTGGACTCTCCTTTGAATTGCCCCTCGTTATGCTTGTATTGGGAAGGGTTGGTATCATTAATTCTTCCATGCTGTCAAAATACAGGAAATATGCAATCCTTGTTATTGCAATTGTATCGGCAATAATTACACCGACACCTGATGCCTATTCCATGCTCCTCATGACAGTCCCTCTTGTTATTCTGTACGAGGTGAGCATAATATTGGTAAAATTATTTGGTAAGAGAAAATGATTATTTCAATTCAAGAAAATTTCTGAGCAGGTCTTTCCCCACTTTAGTGAGTATTGATTCGGGATGGAACTGGACTCCTTCAATAATATATTCCTTGTGCCTCACTCCCATAATCTCTCCATCATCAGTCTCAGCACTTATCTCAAGCTCATCAGGGATACTCTCTCTTTCTATCACAAGTGAATGGTAGCGGGTTGCTTCAAAAGGGTTTGGGAGGTTTTTGAAAATAGTCTTTCCATCGTGGTTTATCATTGAGGTCTTTCCGTGCATAAGCTTTTTTGCATGGATAATCTCACCGCCAAGGGCATAGCCTATTGACTGATGACCGAGACAGACACCGAGGATTGGAATTTTGCCTGCAAATTGTTTAATTAAATCTACTGATATGCCAGCCTCCTTTGGCGTGCATGGCCCTGGCGATATAACAATCTTTTCAGGTTTTAGAGATTCAATCTCTCTTAAAGTGATTTTGTCATTCCTATAGACCCCTATATCCTGTCCAAGCTCCCCAAGATACTGGACAAGGTTATATGTGAAGGAATCGTAATTATCAATAACTAATAACATTATTCCAGTCCCCTCTCAGCCAATTCAATTGCCTTTATCAGTGCCTTGCCTTTATTCATTGTTTCCTCAAATTCCCTCTCTGGCTCTGAATCGGCGACAATGCCTGCACCGATACCCAGATATGCTGTATTACCCTTGATTAACAGTGTCCTTATTGTGATTGCCATATCCATATTTCCTGAGAAACTGAAATACCCGACTGAACCTGCATAAATCCCGCGGCGGGTCGGTTCAAGCTCCTCAATTATCTCCATTGCCCTTATTTTTGGGGCGCCGGAGACTGTGCCTGCTGGAAATGTGGCTTTGAGGACATCGTAACAATCCAGACTTTTTTCAAGTCTCCCCTTTACATTTGATACAATGTGCATGACATGGGAATATTTCTCTATTACCATCAGCTCATTTACCTCAACACTCCCCTTCTTTGATACCCTTCCAATATCGTTTCTTCCTAAATCTATTAGCATTATATGTTCAGCCCTCTCTTTTTCATCACTCAATAATTCCCTTGCGAGCCTTTTATCCTCCTCCTCTGTAGCACCTCTCGGTCTTGTTCCTGCTATCGGTCTTACCTCCACCATCTCATCCTCCACCCTTACCAATACTTCAGGAGATGAGCCGACTATTTTTATATCACCAAGTTTAAAGAAATACATATATGGTGAAGGATTTATGGTTCGGAGTGCCCTGTATATATCAAAAGGGTCAGACTGAAAATCTGTCTCAAGCCTCTGGGATAAGACAACCTGAAATATGTCTCCCTCCTTTATATATTCCTTACACTTGAGAACACTCTCTTTAAAAACCTCCTTTGACATATTACTTCGGAGTTTGGAGTTAGGAGTTTGGGGTTCGGAGTTTTTTACTGTTGACTGCCGACTGATGGCTGTTTTTCTGAGTCTATCAATAATTGAATCTATTCTGCCTACCGCCTCCTTGTAAGCCCTTTCCACATCACCATCTTTAATATGTGCATTAGATACAACCTTAATCTTTTGTCCTATATTATCAAATATCAGAATAGTATCAGTTATAACAAAAACAGAGTCAGGTATATTCAGGTCATCAACTGCCTCATGGGGGAGGCTCTCAAAGAACCTCACCATATCATATCCAATATAGCCAACTGCCCCGCCAAAAAATCTCGGAAGCCCCTCTACCTTTACAGGTTTATAATCCGACATCAATTTTTTGAGGGAATTTAAGGGATTGCCGTCAACCTTCTCCTCTTTCACAACACCGTTTCTTGTTACATAAATTTTATCTCCCTTACTTTTAAAAACTACCGAGGGTTTACTGCCGAGGAAACAATACCTCGCCCATTTCTCACCGCCTTCAACACTCTCAAGGAGATAGGAGTATTCGCCCTCATCTATTTTTAGAAAGGCTGAAACAGGTGTCTCTAAATCAGCGAGAATTTCCATATATACAGGAATAAGATTCCCCTCATTAGCCTTTTCTTTAAATGTTTTGTAGGACGGGTGATACATGCG
This sequence comes from Nitrospinota bacterium, assembly GCA_016194325.1. GTDB lineage: Bacteria > Nitrospinota > Nitrospinia > UBA9942 > UBA9942 > UBA9942. The sequence continues at coordinate 10,575 of JACQBS010000135.1, forward strand.
GTAAGATTAACACAGAGATTTGGCTTCGTCAATGACGACTGTAATTAATGGTAGGGGTAACTCTTTAAAACTTCAATAGTCTTTCAAAGCCATCCCAGAGGAGTTTTCTTGCCTCAAGGCTTTTCAATGCCCCGGTTCTGGTCATATCCTGTGAATCTTTACCATGGAGATAATTCGTCAATATCTTTGTTGCAGCATCCCCATGCTCCACATCAAGGACGATATGGGATGTCCAGTATTCCATGTCATCATCTTTTATTGATATGCTGTTTTTAAGTCCATCCACTATTTTCTTAAACATGGTCGGTATAACCCATTCAACACCAGGTCCCACAGCACCGAGTCCGATGAGGAATGGCTCATATCTCGTAAGCATTGTAAGACGGTCAACAAAATTTGTCACCTCGGGAATAGGCTTAAATTTTTTCCAATCCTTCTTTTCCAGCCCTAATGCCTTTAAAAATTTTCTAAACAGGGCAGGATGCGTCTTATCAGGATTCAGGTTTCCATACTCATCTATAAGATTTTTGACCATCGCCATTCTGTCCCATTCGTGCGGTATTTTAGGAATGATATTGGCTATATAGTGGGAGAACATCTTTGCATGCTGATAATAATGGAGTGCAAAGGTTCTTACCTGTTCTTCACTTAAGCTTCCTTTAGAGAATCTCTCTAAAAAGGGATGGTTTACAGCCTCGTGAGAAAAAATCTCATCCTTTAATAACCGGAGGAAATCCTCGCCGCTCTTTTCCTCTTTCCTTTCAAGGTCAGAGTGAAACTCCATTGTCCCTTCCCACATCCTTTTTGCCTCTTCAATCAAATCAGGGCTTACTTCCTTTAATCCTCTCTTTTCAGCCAATCCCTCTATCTCCTTTATTATCATACCTCTTACAAAGGAAGGGATACGCTCTACCTTCTCATCAGCCTCTTTTGTCCATGGGAATCTCTTTTGAACCTTTGCAGAGCCCTGCCCCCAGTAGTCATATTTTTCCTGCATCACATCGAGGGTAACGGCAGAAAGTCCTTTATCCCTTGCCATTTTTTCAATCCTCCACCTTGTCATATCCCTCATAAAGCCTTCTGGAATCTTTTTAAGTCTATCCGTTGCCTCATTAGTCCATTTTAACTCTGCTGCCTGTTCGGTCTTTGCCTCTCTCTTTTCAATTATCTCAAATCTATCTCTCCCCGCCCCGCAGACAGGACAGTTTTCAGGCAGAGCCTCTGCTGTATAGCCGCATAGTTTACACCGGTAAAGACGGGGAGTATCCATTACCCCCATTCCTGAATTAAAGTCCTTCAGGACAGGCATTCCGCCCATTGACTTTCTCGCCTCTCCAATAGCCTCTTCAGCAACTTCGAGGGTTATAAGATTAACGCCCTTATCTAAAGCAAAACTTTCTATTCGTGATTGGCTCATACTCCTCATAAATCCTTGAGGAACCCGCTCGAGCCTCTTCCTTGCTTCTTCCGTCCAGTTAATCTCTATCATAATCAAACTCCTTAATTATGCCTTTGTTTATGTATAGGAAATTATAAAACTTTAGCCACGAATAAACACGAATTAACACTAATTATTTAAGAATCTTTTCTTTTAATTCGTGAATATTCGTGTAGATTCGTGGCTAAAATCAAGTCTTTGTTCTTAAAAATGCACCGAGCACTTTATCCACCTTGGATATATGATTTTTTAGCCAGTCAACCACCATACTCTGAGCCTTTATAACAACAGCAACTGGTACAACCGCTGTCTCAAGCTGTTTTTTCAGGTCAGAAAGATTGCTTATAAATTTCTGGTGCTGTGACTTGTGCGAGGAATAGTCATTATAATTAAATTTTTCCATAGCCTTTTGCTCGTTGCCAAAATGAAATACCGTATAATCATCTAAGAACTTAAATAACTTAACAATCTCCTCCTTGCCTTTGCCTGTCTTCATTGCCTCTATCAGGCTATTAATTTTTACAAATAATTCTTTATGCTGATTATCCTGCCAGTTAATACCTGTTGCCAAATCCTGAGTCCATTCTATTGCCATAAATTTTCTCCTTTCTATATGCGAACCTTACATCTCGCATTGCATTTTTTTTCAACTGCCCTTAATCTTTTAAAGTCGCCTTTAAAGGGTTCTATTCTTTTAAGGGCATTGTAAAAGGTCTTTGTAATGCCTTTCTTTAATAAACCAAAGGGGTCTTTCTTATTTAAAGTGTAATAGCAGTGCAGTTTATCTTTGCCCATTTCTGCAACACCTGTCCTCCTTAAAATAGCAAGGTGTCTTGAGATTGTCGGCTGGGGCAGGGCAAGCGATTCGGTAAGACAGTTGACACAGAGGATGGAATTACGCAGGAGAAGTATTATTCTTAATCTAATCTCCTCAGAAAAGGCAAAGAGTATATCCTTTATGTCGGTCATATATTAACAATTATATTCGTGTATACGGATATAATCAAGAAAAATTTTTCTTATGTATTTTAACATGCCTAACACTATAGCACCCTCCCCTTTTTAATGCCTGATTTTCAGGCAGATTTATATGGCAGAGATGAAGGGAGACTTCGCTTTTCATGAACAATATCAGGGGATTTGAAGGTTTATTATTATTGTGGCACGGCTTTTGTGTTGTCTATTTTATAAGGGGAAATTATAAAAACTTGCCACAGACTTTCACTGACAAAATATTAATAGAAGATGAGAAGTTAAGATGTTAAGAAGATGAGAACAAACACCATCCTATCTTCTCAACTTCATATCTTCTTATCTTCTTGCTTTTAAGTCTGTGCAGGTCTATGGCTAATCAGATTCTTTGTTCTGCAAAGACTCTCTTATCCTTTCGCTCAATCCTCTGTGACACTCTGAGCATATATTCAATATCTTTTCTCTGTTTATAAAATAATATCCCCTCTCTACATTAGACATCTCACGCATCGGACAGGTATCCGAAACTCCTCAGCTCATTAATTACCAGATTGACTACATCTGGAATTTTATTCTCGATTTCAGGAGTAAGCTCCATCCCCCAGTTAATGCAGTCCTTTGGCTGAATGGCTATTATAGTGGTATCGGGGATTTTACCAAGCACCCTTTTTACGGTGAGAGTTTCTAAAATACCTATCTGGTGGGGTGAGAGCTTCTTCGGGATATTGGCAGATAGGTCTTCAAATTTGAAGCGGTATATTGAGCCAGGGGAATCGTTTCCCTGAAGGGCATCCACAATGATAAGACAATCAACGTCATCCAGTAAATTAAGCAATCCAAGACTTGCTGTCCCTCCATCTATAATTTCAACATTGGAAGGGAATTTATAATCCCTCTGCAATTTCTCGATAACCCTGACTCCTACACCATCGTCTTTAAGAAGGATATTTCCAACACCGAGGATAAGTATCTTTTGAGCCGAATCGTTCATCATAAGAATTATTTAGTTCATGCTGAAAAACTCATCATGAACTTTGATTACATAGATTAAATCAGATTACACAGATTAAAAAAACATCAAAATCAAGGAGTTATCAATCTGAGTAATCTTTTTTAAAAAATCTGTGTAATCAGTTGCCACATTTTTCAGTGGCAACTATTTAAAATTCACATCTCTGTATCTATATCCTCCAAATATGGATGCAATATTGCTGTTTTTAAGTTTGATGGTTTTCCATATCTGAAGATAGACATGGATGATAAATAGGGTTATAATGCACCATAAACCGAGATGATGCCAGAACCTTATACCCTGAAGGTCGCTGTATATCCAGTATATCCAGTCAGTAGTTAGATGCAGAAGGGTGGGCCACCACCATTTAGTGAGATAAGCAGGGACATAAAGTGCAAATCCTGTGATCAGTTGATGAAGGAAGAGTATATGAAATAGCAGGAATATAAAACCGTCTACAGGGTCTACCCACATGTAGTCTGTCCTCTCCCCTTTCAGTCTCCAGTAGTATTTAAACTGTATCCATCCCCCCTTTATATTCTTAGGAGAAGGGAGCATATCCTTCCAGTGGGCGTGGTAGGTGGAGAAGAATGTTATATATGTCCCTATTATAAAAGCCACACCAAAATAGAGGTTAGCACACAGGAAGTGTAAAAACCTCATGTTTGCCATGGTAAAGGTATTGGCTGCCTCACCAGGGATCCCCCAGAAGTATGGGGCAGCAATATAATAACCTGTTATTGACAGCCCAATAGTAGCAAAAAACACTATCCAGTGCAATATACGCCAGGTATTGGTATAGACATAAATCAATTCTTTTTGCGCCATAGAACCTCCTCTTGGAGTTAATGAGTTGCAGAGTTATAGAGTTAAGGAGTTTTTAAACTTACCAACTCATCAACTCATCAACTCACTAACTCCTCAACTTACTTTGAATTTATATATCTCCCCTCCCTCCTTATCTATCACATGAACCGAGCATGCAAGGCATGGGTCAAAGGAGTGGATTGTCCTTAACAGCTCTAATGGCTGTTTTGGGTCTGCCACAGGCGTTCCAATAAGTGACTGTTCAAAGGGACCAGGATTACCATTGCTGTCTCTCGGTGAGCCGTTCCATGTAGTCGGGACAACACACTGGTAGTTCTTAATCTTACCACCATCTATCTCTATCCAGTGTCCCAGTGCTCCCCTTGGTGCCTCTGTCAGACCTATACCGAATGCCTTATCTGGCATCGTATAATTTGAATAGGTGGAGAGGTTACCCATCTTTACATTCGCTATAAGCTCATCCACCCATCCCTCCATTGCCTCACCTATATACATTGTTTCAAGTGCCCTTGCAGCAGTCCTTCCGAGTGTGGAGAATAAAACTGTTGCCGGGAGGTTTAACTTTTGCAGTGTAGAATCAACAAGCTTCTTCGCTTTTTCGTTCCCTCGCACATAAGCCACAAGCATCCTCGATAGTGGTCCTACCTCCATAACATTATCCTTTATCCTCGGAGACTTCAGCCAGCTATATTTATTGTCTATGTCAATTCCAGTATATTCAGGAATTGTCTCACCAACCTTTGGATTTTTTGCCCCGTTATCCTTATACCATGAGTGTTTCACATGCTCGGTGCAGTCTTCGGGGGATACCTCAACTATCCTGCTCAAATCACCGTTCATTATAGCCCCTCTTGGGAACAACTGCTTTAATGGATCACCACTGTTATCAAGTGGGAATGCCCCCCATGCCAGATAATTTTTCAATTGCCCGCCAATACCACCCCACTCTAAATAAAAGGGTGCAACGGTAAGCACATCGGGTATATAGACATTCTTAATAAAATCGTTAGCCTCCTTTAAACGGAAATTAAACTGTCCGATCCTTTCTGGATTCAAGTCTGCCACACAGGTTACTCCACCAACTACTGTTGACTGCGGATGGGGATTCTTTCCACCGAATATAGCCATCATCTGTGCAATCTTCACCTGCATCTCCAGAGCATCGAGGTAATGGGATACTGCCATGAGATTTGCCTCCGGCGGGAGCTTATACGCAGAATGCCCCCAATATCCATTTGCAAAAGGACCGAGCTGACCGCTATCCACAAAGGCTTGTAATTTTTTCTGCAATTCCCTGAAATGGCTCTCGCTGTCCTTTGGAGAATTATTTGAATTGCTTGATAGAATGGCTGTCTTTTTTGGATTTGCCTTAAGTGCACTCACCACATCCACCCAGTCCAATGCATGAAGGTGATAAAAATGTACAGGATGGTCATGGAGATACTGTGCCCCAAGGATCAAATTTCTTATAATCCTCGCATTATCAGGAACCTGAACACCTATTGCATTTTCCACACATAAGACAGAGGCAATATTATGAACATAGGTGCATACACCACATATCCTCTGGGTTATATACCATGCATCCCTTGGGTCCCTATTCCTTAAAAATATCTCAAAACCCCTGAACAGTGTTCCTGAGCTCCATGCATTTGTAACCTTACCACCCTCCACCTCAGTCTCTATTCTCAAATGTCCTTCAATCCTTGTTACCGGGTCTATAACGATCCTCTGTGCCATATTCATTACCTCCTATTTTAACCACAAAGATTTTTAAACACAAAACCACGAGATTGACACAAGATTAACACAAGATTTTTCTTTTAGTTTTCTTTAAATTCTTGCGTAAATCTGTGAAATCTTGTGGTTTCATTTGTTTTATTTTGGTTGCGGCTTTGCCACGCTGTGTAATTTGTGGTTTCATCAGGTCTTTGTTCTTTCTTTTATTTCTCTGTATCCTCTGTAGTTTCAGGTTTTTCTTCTTTCTTTTTGGTTAGAGTGTATACTGCATGTGCTGCTATTCCAGCAGCAGCAGCGCCAGCCATGGCAAAACCTACCCGGTCAACAGTTGTTTCAACGCCTCCTCTGCCAGGTATCTTTACACCAGGGAGCCTTTCATAAAATGGCTGCATCCTGTCCCAGAAATCTGGCTCCGAGCATCCTACACAACCATGTCCAGCACCGATAGGCCAGCTTATATCATTATAAAGAATCTTTGAGCAGTTATTATATGTCTCTGGACCCTTGCAGCCCATCTTATACAGGCAATATTCCTTTTTCGCCTCCTCCGAGCCGAATTCCTCTACAAACTGCCCTGCATCAAAGTGAGACCTCCTCGGGCAGTGGTCATGAATCCTCTCGTAAAAGGCAAAAAGTGGCCTCCCATAACTGTCCACATCGGGGAGCTTTCCGAATAGGAGATAATTTACCACTGTGGCAACAGAGTTCTTAGGGTTGTGCGGGCAGGCAGGTATATTTACTGTATTTATACCTATTGCATCCCTTACACCCTTTGCACCTGTTGGGTTTGGATACTGTGCCTGAACACCGCCGTAACAGGCACAATTACCAACACAGATTGTAGCAAAGGCATTACCGCAGACCTCTTTCGCTATTTCAAGACCTGTTCTCCCTCCTATTGTCAGGTAGTTCCCATTATTCTTTGTAGGTATTGCCCCCTCTACAATGCAGATATATTTCCCCTTTTCATCTGTGATAGTTTTATGGAGGTTTTCTTCTGCCTGTGTGCCGGCAGCAGCCATTATTGTTTCATGATAATCTATGGATAGGACATCTAATACCAACTCACCGATGGAGGGATAAACAGTTCTTAGAAAAGCCTCGCTGTCGCCTGTGCATTCTGCAAAGTGGAGCCATACGACAGAGGGTCTCTTTGAAGCCTTTTCAATGGCGCTTGCTATTTTGGGGATGTATGCCTGGGATAGACCAAGGACTGCAGCCATCTGGCCGCAGAACTTTAAAAACTCTCTTCTATCAATATCTCTTAACCTTAACATTTTATCAATCTCTGACATAATGACCTCCTTTTCCTAACCCATCAATATTGACTGTAGATTTAAAACTCTTTTTTTATACATCACCTCCTTTTTTATACACGAACTTTACAGTTTGCATTGCAGTTTTTTCCAACCGCCCTTAATCTTTTAAAGTCCCCCTTAAAAGGCACTGTGCCTTTAAGGGCTTTGTAAAAAGATCTGGTAAGATCTTTTTTGAGCGAGTTGAATGGCTCACTTTTATTTAATTTATAGTAGCAGTGTAATTTATCCTTTGTCATTTCTAAAACCCCGGTTCTCCTTAAAAGTGATAGGTGTCTGGAGATTGTTGGCTGGGGGATACTAAGGGTATCTGTAAGACAGTTGACACAAAGAATGGAGTCCTTAAGGAGCAGTATTATTCTGAGTCGTATCTCCTCCGAAAAGGCAAAGAGTATATCCTTTATGTCGGTCATATGTTTAAAACTATATTCGCATATACGGATATTGTCAAGGAAAATATTGCTTAAATCTACAGCATACTATTATCTCCTGTGCCTTATTTTTAGGCAAATCTATATGGCAAGCCTGAAGGGGCATCCTGCCTTTTTATGAATAATATCAGAGGATTTGAAGGTTTATCACTATTGTGGCACGGCTTTTGTATTATCCAAATTTATAGAAAATTATATATCCGCAGATTACGCAGATTACCGCAGATTAAAAAAGTGAAAGTGAAAGTGAAAGTGAAAGTGAGAGGCAATAGATTCCTTACACTTACACTTACACTTACACTTGCACTTTATTTGTCCGTGAAAGTCTGTGGCTAATTATTTTTCATGATAAATACACATCCCTGTTACAGCGAAGAGGCTTCTCATTTTTATGCAAGGATGCATGTGGCGGTTGCACCTAAATGCAATATCCAGTGCAACTACTGCAACCGCAGATACGATTGTATAAATGAGAGTCGTCCAGGTGTAGCCAGCAGGATTTTGAAGCCTGTAGAGGCAGTCAATAAGGTTCTGTCAGTTAAAAATTCAATGCCAAATCTGACTGTGATTGGCATAGCAGGTCCTGGTGACCCGCTGGCAAATCCAGAAGAAACCTTCAGGACTTTTGAGCTTATTAGAGAAAAGACTAAGGGGCTGGATTTCTGTTTAAGCACAAATGGGCTTAAAATAATAGATTATATTGAAAAGATAAAAAGTTTAAATATCAATCATGTCACCATTACTATAAATATGATAGAGCCTGAAATAGGCGAGAGGATATACAGGTGGATAAAACTCAACGGAAAAATCTATAAAGGGCTTGAGGCGTCTCGAATACTCCATGAAAGACAGATTGAAGGGTTAAGGGCGCTCATCTCCTACGGTATTATGGTCAAGGTGAATTCCGTATTGATACCGGGGATTAACGATGAGCATCTTGTAAAAGTGTCAAGATTCGTAAAATCTGTCGGAGCCTTTATTCACAATATCATGCCTATGGTTCCGGTAGAGGGTTCATATTTTGCAAAAAATGGGATTATGCCGCCTTCTGAAATAGAGATGAAGGATGCTCAGGAGGTATGCGGAGAGAGTATGAAAATAATGAACCACTGTCAGCGGTGTCGTGCTGATGCAGTGGGGATGCTGAAGGAAGATAGAGAGTCAGAGAGTCAGAGAGTCAAAGTTTTTTTACTCTGACTCTCTGACACTTTGATGCTTTAACACTTTTTAAGGGGAGGGTTTTATGAGACAGATTGCAATTTATGGAAAGGGCGGGATTGGCAAATCCACCACTACGCAAAATACGGTGGCAGCCATAGCAGAGATGGGAAAGAAGGTAATGATAGTGGGATGCGACCCGAAAGCGGATTCAACCCGCCTGATACTCCACAGTAAGGCGCAGACAACGGTCATGGATCTGGCAAGGGAGAAAGGGACAGTGGAGGATCTGGAGTTGAAGGATGTACTTTTAACAGGATACAGCGGAATCAAGTGTTCTGAGAGTGGCGGTCCCGAGCCAGGGGTCGGATGTGCGGGGAGGGGTGTTATTACTGCCATAAATTTCCTTGAAGAAAATGGCGCCTACACAAAGGATTTGGATTTTGTCTTCTACGATGTTCTGGGGGATGTTGTCTGCGGCGGATTCGCCATGCCTATCAGGGAGGGGAAGGCTCAGGAGATATACATAGTTACATCAGGGGAGATGATGGCGATGTATGCTGCAAACAATATTGCAAAGGGGATATTAAAGTATGCCCACTCTGGCGGGGTCAGGCTTGGAGGGCTTATATGCAATTCAAGACAAGTGGACAGAGAATATGAGCTTATAGATGCCCTGGCAAAGAGGCTCGGCACAAAATTGATCCATTTCATACCGCGCGATAATGTCGTGCAGAGGGCAGAGCTGCGAAGGATGACAGTTATAGAGTATTCAAAAGAGCATCCACAGGCAGATGAGTATAGAAAGCTTGCAAAGACGATTGTTGATAATAAAGACATGGTTGTGCCGACACCCATTACCATGGATGAGCTGAAGGCATTACTCATGGAGTATGGATTTCTTGAGAAGGAGAGCGATATGATTGGCGTGGCGGAAGCCGCTCAAGCCGTTTGAACGGCTTAAACGGTTTAAGCTGTTAAACTGTTTTTTAATTGGAGGTTTAAGATGAGTGTTGCTATTGAAGAGACACAGAAGCTTATTGACGAGATACTTAAGGTTTATCCTGAGAAGACAAGAAAGAAGAGGGCATTGCATATAAAACCCAATGATACCTCAGGTGGATGCCCTGTGAAATCCAATATGAAGAGCATCCCTGGTGTTATGACTGCGAGGGGTTGTGCTTATGCAGGGAGCAAAGGAGTTGTGTGGGGACCTGTGAAGGATATGATTCATCTATCACATGGTCCTGTAGGGTGCGGTCATTATAGCTGGGCAACCAGAAGGAACCTTGCCTCAGGCAAACCGGGGGTAGACAATTTCGTCCCCTTTCACTTTACATCTGATTTTCAGGAAAGGGATATTGTCTATGGAGGGGATAAGAGGCTGGAGACGATTTTAAGGGAGATAAAGACACTCTTTCCGCTTGCAAAGGGTATAACAATCCAAAGTGAGTGTCCCATTGGTCTTATCGGCGATGACATAGAGGCAGTGGCAAAGAGGATGTCAAAAGAATTGAGCATGCCCGTTATTCCTGTGCGGTGCGAGGGTTTTCGCGGGGTTTCCCAGTCCCTCGGACATCATATTGCCAATGACTCCATCAGGGATCATCTGCTCGGAAAAAAGAAACTTGAGACAAAGACGCCCTATGATGTGGCGCTCATTGGGGACTACAATATCGGCGGTGATGCATGGGCAACAAAGGAATTACTGGAGGAGGCTGGCTACAGGGTTGTTTCTGTCTGGAGCGGAGATGGGACCATGGATGGTCTTTCCATAACGTCGGATGTGAAATTGAATATCATCCACTGCTATCGGAGCATGAACTATATCTGCCGGCACATGGAGGAGACATACGGTGTTTCCTGGATGGAGGTAAATTTCTTCGGTCCTTCAAAGATAAAGGCGTCTTTAAGAAAATTGGCGGAACGGTTTGATGATTCTATAAAGGAGAAGACAGAAGAGGTTATAAAGAGGCATGAGTCTGAGATGCAGAAGGTCATAGATAAATACCATCCGAGGCTTGAAGGTAAAAAGGTCATGCTCTATGTGGGAGGACTGAGGCCAAGGCATACCATTGGCGCATTTGAGGATTTGGGGATGGAGATTATCGGAGCAGGCTATGAGTTCGGTCATTCCGATGATTACACGAGGACATATCCGATGTTAAAGGAAGGGGTAGTTATCTATGATGATGTGACGCATCACGAGTTTGAGGAATTGGTAAAAAGGATGAAGCCGGATTTGGTGGCGTCGGGCATCAAAGAAAAATATGTGTTTCAAAAAATGGGATTGCCTTTTAGACAGATGCACTCATGGGACTATTCGGGGCCTTATCATGGATGGAAGGGGTTTCCCATCTTTGCAAGGGATATGGATATGGCAATAAACAGCCCAACATGGGGACTGGTCAAGGCGCCGTGGAAGGAGGCATTACGACAATTGTAAAATGAAAAGTGCAAAATGCAAATTGAGAAGAAAGTACTTCACAAATTTTGCAATTTGCAATTTAAAATTTGCAATTTGCATTAAGGTAGGGAGGCAGTATGAATTGTGCAGAAGTTGCTGAATATATAAATACCAAAGAATACCAAGAACTTAATTTTAAGCGAGAGACGCTTGTCATAAATCCGCCAAAGGCTTGCCAACCTCTTGGTGCTATCTTTTGTGCCTCCGGGTTTGAGGGGACACTCCCCTTTGTTCATGGCTCGCAGGGATGCGTGGCATACTTCAGAAATAATCTATCAAGGCACTTTAGAGAGCCATTTTCAGCCGTATCTACATCCATGACAGAGGATGCTGCTGTCTTTGGAGGGATGAATAATCTGATAGAGGGGCTTCAAAACGGCTTCACCCTCTACAAGCCTAAGATGATAGCCATATCAACCTCATGTATGGCAGAGGTTATAGGGGATGACTTAAATAGCTTTGTAATAAAGGCAAGGGAGCTTGGTACAATACCAAAGGACTTTCCAATTCCCTTTGCCCATACACCAAGCTTTGTAGGCTCACATATAAATGGCTATGACAATATGCTGAAGGCTATCATTGCCCATTTAACACAAGGAAAGAAGGAGAAAAAAAATGGAAAGATAAACATCATCCCCGGCTTTGACCCTCATGTGGCTAATATCAGAGAGATTAAAAGAATGCTGAATCTGATGGGTGTAGAGTATATAATTCTCTCAGATAGCTCCGATGTCCTTGATTCTCCGCAGAATGGAAATTTTGAGATGTATCCGGGCGGAACAAAGCTTGAAGATACAGCCGATTCTATTAATGGCGTAGCCACCATAGGTCTTCAAAAATTCTCCACCATGCAGACAATAAAGCTCATTCAGGAGTCCTTTGGACATGAGGGGCTTTCTATCTATCCGCCATTAGGTATTAAGGCAACTGACGGATTCTTGATGAAGATTAAAAGGCTCACAGGAAGGTCTATTCCAGAGGAATTAGAAAGGGAGAGGGGGAGGGCAGTTGATACTGCAACCGATGCACACCAATATATACATGGGAAGAGGTTTGCCGTCTTTGGCGACCCTGACGAGGTATTCGGGATTGTAAATTTTCTCCTTGAGATGGGCGGTGAGCCTGTCCACATACTTACTGCTACAGGGACAAAGCAGTTTGGGGATGAGATAAAGGTGCTTTTAGACTCAAGTCCCTATGGGAAGCAGGCAAATCTCTATATTGGCAAAGACCTCTGGCATTTAAGGAGTCTCTTGATGACAGAGCCTGTGGATATGCTTATTGGTGATTCCCATGGTAAGTGGGCTGCAAGGGATGCGGGTATCCCACTGGTCAGGATAGGTTATCCAATCTTTGATAGAGTGAACCTGCATAGGTATCCGACTATAGGTTATCAGGGTGTGATAAATCTAATCACATGGATTGCCAATACCTTTATTGATGAGGTGGACAGAAAGAGTGATGATGCACACTTTGAGCTGCTGAGATGAGGGGAAGTGTCAAAGTATCAAAGTATCAAAGTGTCAGAGCAAAAAACTTTGACACTGTGACACTATGACTCTTTGATACTTTATTTCTTTTATGGGTTTTGCAAATACTGCGGAAATTTTAAAAGAGCCTGCCTGCAACTTGAACCATCAGCCTGACAGGGCATGTGAAAGACCGAGGGGAGGGGAGAGTTGTGCATTTGATGGTGCCTTTATTGTATTAAACCCAATTACAGATGCAGCCCATCTCATCCATGGACCAATCGCTTGCTGTGGAAACAGTTATGAGGGAAGGGGGAGTTTATCATCGGGTTCAAGACTGTATCGCTACGGCTTCACAACAGATATGACAGAGATGGACATAGTCTATGGAAGCGAAGGCAAACTTAAAGAGGGTATTGAATATATTGTAAAGAGATATGAGCCTTCAGCCATATTTGTCTATTCAACCTGTATCCCAGGCATTACAGGAGAGGATGTAGAGGCAGTATGTAAGGAGGCAAAAAAGAGGACAATCGTCCCGGTAATCCCTGTTATTGCCCCGGGATTCCTTGGACATAAAAATCTGGGGAACCGTCTTGCAGGGGAGGTCTTGCTGGGGAGGTCTTGCTGGATTATGTGATAGGGACAGGGAAAATTTCAAATTTCAAATTTCAAATTTAAAAGATACCCACACAATAAATCTTATTGGTGAATACAATATTGCAGGTGAGTTATGGGATATCCTGCCACTCTTTGAAAAGATTGGAATTAATGTCCTGTCAAAGATAACAGGGGACTCTACATTTAAAGAAATTACTTATGCCCACCATGCAAGATTAAACCTCCTTGTCTGTGGAAGGGCATTGATAAATGTGGCAAGGGGAATGGAAGAGAGATATGTCATCCCCTTTAGAGAGGTATCCTTCTACGGCATAAGAAACACATCTTCAGCCCTCAGAGATGCAGCAGGATTTTTTGAGGATATGGTGCTAATGAAAAGGACTGAGGAGATTATTAACGAGGAAGAGAGAAATACTAAGAGGCTGCTCTCCTCTTATATCGAAAAGCTCAAAGGTAAAAAGGCTGTTGTCTATACAGGAGGGGTAAAAAGCTGGAGCATTATATCCGCCCTGAAGGATTTAGGCATAGAGGTTACAGCCTGCGGTGTGAATAAATCAAGCCTCTCCGACATCGAGAAGATAAAATCCCTTATCGGCGAGGAGAGGATATTGAAAGATGTGAGCCCGAAAAATATCCTTGAGGCTATATATTCTACAAATGCAGATATTCTTATTGCAGGCGGAAGAAATCAATATCTTGCATATAAAGAGAGGATACCTTTCATAGATATAAATCAGGAAAGGCATACACCATATTCAGGCTACAAAGGGCTTGTCCGTATGGCAGAGGATATTGTAAAGACCATCTATTCTCCTGTGTGGGAGATAGCAAAGAAGAATGCACCGTGGGGAAGTGTCAAAGTATCAGGGTATCAAAGTGTCAGAGCAAAAAAAGTTTGACACTATGACACTTTGACTCTTTGATACTTTATTTGTTTGTATGGAAATCTATAAAAAATCGGGTCTGTCGGTAAATCCTTTAAAGACCAGTCCTGCTCTGGGTGCAGCTTATGCTATCCAGGGAATTAAAGGCGCTATTGCATTATTTCATGCAGCACCAGGCTGCACTTTTCTGGGGAAAGTCCTTTTAACCCAGCATCTAAGGGAGCCTGTTGGACTTCTTGGGACGGATATAAAAGAGATGCCCACAATCATGGGCGGGTGGGATGAGCTGAAAAAAAGGATTACAGATGTGTGTGAAAAATTCAAGCCCTCGCTTATAGGGGTAATCGGCACAGCCCTTTCGGAGATAAGGGGAGAAGACATTGAAAATATAATTACGAATTACGAATTACGAATTACGAATTGCAAAATGCTCTATATCTCAGCGCCTGATTATATGGGTGGTTTTGGAGAAGGATATGCAAAGGCTATAGAGGTTATAGTGGAGAATCTTGTAGAGGGCGGAACTGCAATATCTAATCAGATAAATATACTCCCCTGTGAATCTCTAACTGCAGGAGATATAGAAGAGATAAAAGATATAATTTCCACCTTTGGACTTAAACCCATTGTGCTTTCTGATTTATCCCTCTCCATGGATGGCTCAAAGGAGAGATTCTCAAATCTCCCATTAGATGGAACAGCAATAGATGAGATAAAGGCTATGGGTAGGTCATCGGCTACATTCAGCATAGGGGAAGGGATGAAAAGGGCAGGTGAGATTTTAAAGGATAGATTCGGTATTCCTCTCTACCCACTCTCTCTTCCCATTGGTCTTTCCGCTTCAGATAATTTCATACGATGCCTGATTGAGATAACGGGAAAAAAAACATCGGAAAGGATAGAGAGATGGAGAAAGAGGCTTGTTGACGGCATGGTTGACACCCATCTCCTCATGGCAGGAAAAAGGGTTACACTTGGACTTGATGGAGACATCCTCGCAGGGGTAAGTGGATTTTGCCTTGATATGGGGATGGATGTGATTTCGGATTTCGGATTTCGAATTTCGGATTTAGAGGACATGGAAGATATGGCGCACGATGCGGATTTAATTATCACTAACAGTCATGGAAAGGAGATTTCGGAGAGACTCGGCATACCGCTCTTACGGATGGGGTTCCCTGTATTCGACAGATTTGGAGAACCCCTTAAGTTAAGGGCAGGATATAGGGGAAGTTTGAATCTCTTATTTGAAATGGCAAATATCTTTTATGAAGATCGCTTTTGCAACAAAAGATAATATCACAGTAAATGACCACTTCGGCTGGTGCAGGACATTTGCTGTTTATAATGTAGATAGAGAGAATTTTAAATTTATCGAATTCAGAAATGTCCATGAGGGAAGGGATGAGATGGATAAGATAGATAAAAGAATCGAAGCAATAAAGGATTGCACAATTCTCTATTGCAGTGAGATAGGAGCGACGGCAGCAGCGAGGGTTGTAAGAAGCAGGATTCATCCCATGAAGTCTTCGGGGGCTGAATCAATCGAGGAGATTCTTAATAAACTGATAACGGTTCTAAAAAAACCTCCTATATGGTTGAGAAAGGTTCTGCAGAGGGAAGAATGAAAGTAGCCGTAGCTTCAAGCGATGGAAGGATTATAAACCAGCACTTCGGGCATGCTGAAAGGTTTCTTATCTTTGATGCGGATGAAAGCGGAGTAAATTTAGTGGAAGAAAGGAGAGTAGAGAAATACTGCTCCGGCGACCCTGAGCATCTCTATGACCCGGAACGGACAGAAATGATATTTGATGCCTTAAAGGACTGCTCGATTCTCCTCGTCAGCAGGATAGGCACAATACCGGAAAAGGAGCTTGAGAAAAAGGGGATAAAGGTCTTCATGGTTTATGACAGGATAGAGGAAGGGATAAAGGCAGTGTTGAGTATTAAGTAGTGTGCGGTGAAAAATGACATTTTTTCACTTCCGTTATTTTTTCTTTTGCTCTATTTATTTGAAATTATTCATTATGGAACAAAAGAAAAAATAAAAAGTCGTTCAAAAAAGTCATTTTTCACCAGAAACTAAGTAGGGGCTGTTCCCCGAACAGCCTGTTATATGGAGATGGGTATATGCTGACAACTGCGGAGCTCGAAAAATACAAGAGACAAATTACCATCGAGGGGTTTGGAATAGAGGCACAAAAAAGGCTCAAAGACTCCACCGCCCTCATAGCAGGAGTCGGCGGGGTTGGCGGAACTGCTGCACTCTATCTATCTGTTGCAGGTATCGGCAGACTTATTCTGACACACGATGGGGATCTGACCCTCCCTGATATGAACAGGCAGATTCTTATGTCCCACAGCAGCATCGGGCTTAAAAGGGTTTATACGGCAAGAGAGAGTATCGAAAAGATAAATCCCGATGTGAGCATCGAAGTGCTGCCTGATAAAGTAAGTGAAGAAAATCTCGATATTATCCTTCCGCAGGCGGATGTTGTCATTGACTGCCGGCACAATTTTATCGAGAGGAATATTCTTAATGAATTATGCGTAAAGAAAAAAAAGATACTGATAGAGGCTGCTATGAATGACATGGAGGCGTATCTTACAACCATTATCCCCTACAGGACGCCATGTCTATCCTGTATCTACCCTGAAAAACCTGAGTGGGACTATCTCGGATTTAATGTCCTTGGCGCTGTCTCGGGCACAATCGGGTGCCTGTCTGCCATAGAGGCTATAAAGGTCTTGACAGGCTTAGGCGAGCCTCTCTACTCAAAGCTGTTGTTTTTCGATACAAAGGGGATGGAGTTTAAAAAATTCAATCTCCATAGAAGGAGCGATTGTGGAGTATGCGGATACTATAACCCTTGTTGATACCACATTAAGGGATGGGGAACAGTCACCTGGCATTGCTTTCACAGTTCGGGATAAAGTGGAAATTGCCGGCGCCCTTTCCTCTATTGGAATAAGAGAGATAGAAGTCGGCACACCCATTATGGGCGGAGATGAGGCGGAGGCAGTAAAGGCGATTATCTCCCTTGGTCTGCCTGCAAGGATTTTCACATGGAATAGGGCTGTTGAAAAAGATATTGAGTCATCTCTATCCTGTGGTGTGAAGTCTCTTTATGTCTCCTGTCCTGTCTCGGATATCCAGATAGAAAAAAAGCTTGGAAAGACAAGAAGGTGGGTAAAGGAGAGATTCTTAAAGGTTATTCCCGATATAAAAAAAGAGGGACTTTATATAGCCTGCGGGCTCGAGGATGCCTCAAGGGCAGACCCAAACTTTGTCCTTGAAGTCTCCTATCTCTTAAAGGAGCTTGGAGTAAATAGAATCAGGATATGCGACACTGTAGGTATTCTTACACCCTTCAAGACCTTTAAGCTCGTTCAATTCCTGAAGGAAAGGGTGAATATCCCATTAGAGATACACACCCACAATGACTTCGGTCTTGCCACAGCCAATACCATTGCTGGTATTAAAGGAGGGGCAGAGTATGCAAGCGTCACTGTAAATGGCATCGGGGAGAGGGCTGGGAATGCAAGCCTCGAAGAAGTTGCGATGATATTAGAAAGACTTGAAGGGATAAAGAGCGGTATTATTATTAATAGACTCAAATGGATTTCCAGTCTTGTATCCCGACTTTCAGGGAGGGCGGTTCCTGCTGCCAAACCAATTGTAGGAGACCTTGTCTTCAGCCATGAATCCGACCTCCATGTGGATGGGGTTATAAAAGACCCTGTGTGTTACGAGCCGTTTCCACCGGAAAAGGTAGGTGCAAAGAGGCATCTGCCCATCGGCAAGCATTCTGGAGTTGTCGCTGTTATATATAAGTTAAAAACTATGGGTATCTTTTTAAACAAAGAGGATGCCCTTATTCTTATACCCCGTATCCGTGAGATAGCTGAAGAAAAAAAGAGGATGCTTCTGGACAGCGAGCTATTAATGCTATATAAAGAATCATTAAACCCGGATATTAATTTCTCTTTACAGGATACTTCCTGGAATTACCGTCAACCCCATTGTATCCCTTGCTGAACCCCATCTTCACTACGATTTATGCGATGCTATATCACCTGCCGTTATGAGAGCAGGTTGTTTATCTGTCCCGGTCTTTCTTTCTCGTAATTCAGCACGAGTTTTTAGTAATGTCAAGCCAATTTGGAAATGTCCTATTTATCATAAGTTGAGAATTAAATTGATAGAAAAATTTATATGGCAATTTTAAAAAAGTGGGACTATATTATGGGTGATAAAAAAAAATTCAAAATAAGGAGGTATAGATTATGAAAGTATTGATTGCCTATTATTCTATGTATGGACATATCCATCGTATGGCTGAGGCTGTTGCTGAGGGTGCAAAGGAAGTGAAAGGGGCGGAGGTATTAATGCGTAGGGTTCCGGAGACACTATCGGAAGATATACTTAAAAAGATGGGTGCAATAGAAGCCCAGAAGAAGTTTTCCCATATACCTATTGGCAGTGTTGATGACCTGTCTTCTGCTGATGCAATTATTTTCGGAACGCCTACGAGATTCGGAAATATGTGCGGACAGATGAGGCAGTTCCTTGATGCAACAGGACAGCTCTGGGCAAAGGGTGCATTGGTCGGAAAGGTAGGGAGTGTATTTACGAGTTCTGCCACCCAGCATGGAGGTCAGGAGTCTACAATCTTGAGTTTTCATACGACACTCCTTCATCAGGGGATGATTATTGTCGGTTTACCTTATGCCTTTCAAGGGCAGATGCGTATTGATGAGATAACAGGAGGCTCCCCTTATGGTGCTTCAACAATTGCATGAGGGCAGGGGGAGCGTATGCCGAGTGAAAATGAGCTGTCAGCGGCGAGATTTCAGGGAAAACATGTCGCAACTATTGCCTTCAAGCTTGCCAAATAGGAAATTATAAAGAAGTGTCAGTGACAGTGATTAGTGTCAGCAAAAAATTAACTCCTTTAACTGACACTGACACTGACACTTTTAAGTTTTTGTTCCGGCTTGTTCGGGTAAGGAGACAGCCACAAGCTCCAATCAAATAGCATCGGCATCTAATAATTTATCAAAACTCGCAACAGAGCTGCAAGGTATAGTTGGCAAGTTTAAGGTTTAAATTGTAGTGGTGAGTGGAAGCAATAGTTATGAGTCCTAAAAAGCTTATCATTACCGGGTTATTGGTCGCTCTGGCTATCTCAATACTCATCTACCAGCTTGCATCGGGGCTTAACAGCAGGGTTGCCTTTGCAAGGAAAGAGTTGTTAGGTCTTGAGTATATAAAACCTCTTGTAAAGTTCATTGAGCATACGCAGCGCCACAGAGGCATTATGAACGGGTATTTGAGCGGTGAAATATCTCTTAAAAATGAGGCGATAGCCGAGCTTAAGGAAATTGAAGAGACCATACGGCAGATTGACTTGATTGACTTCCGGATCGGCCGGCACCTTGATGCTTCAATACGATGGGCTGAGCTAAAGGCAAAATGGCGGAGGCTTCAGGGTGACGCATTGAATATCTCACAGGAGGAGAGTTTCAACAGGCATACCGAAGTTATAGCCGGGACGGTTGCCATAATATACCATGTAGCCGATACATCCAACCTTGCCCTTGACCCTGATTTAGGCTCAAACCATATCAAGGAGATAGTTGTTACCCATCTGCCGACACTGATAGAATGCCTCGGACAGATGCGAGCCAAAAGTACCGGTGCCCTTGCGAGCGGGAGGATTAACGAGGCAGGGAAGATGCATCTCGCGATCCTTGAGTCTAAGGCGATCGCAGCGCTTGATGGCGTAAGTCATCACCTGTCGGAGGCCGTGGATGTTGCACCAGGGCTTAGTCTCAAGCTCGGTAACCTCTCCAAAGATATAGCTGAAACTACTGCCGACGCCCTCGGACTTGTCCGAGGCAGGATACTCGCATCCATGTTTGATTTAACCCCATTAGAGTTCTTTAACCAGATCTCAGTGCCTATACGGAACGGGTTCAAGCTTCATGCACTCTCCATATCCGCGTTGGAAGAAATGCTTGGCTCAAGGATAAGAAGGCTTACGCGGGAGATGTATTTTGCAGTAGGGGCGGCCATGTCCGGCACAGGACTGCTGGTCTATCTGGGGATATGGTCATATATATCCGTCATGAACGGAATCCGCCGCCTGGAGCTTAGCTCAAAAGAGTTATCAGAGGTGAATAAAAAGCTTGAGTATGATATTATTGAGCGTATGAAGGTTGAAGAGCGGTTGATTGAAAGCGAAATGTTGAGCCGCTCCATACTTGAAGGCGCCGGTGACGGCATCATTACCATCAATGGACATGGTATTATAGAATCCTTCAACCCGGCTGCCTCGGACATCTTCAACTATTCACCGGATGAAGTTAAGGGGAATGGCATCTCTATGCTCTTCTCAGAACCCGGCAAGGATGCAAACGGCTATTTGGCGGATTATCTGGCCGGAGAAGGCAAAGGCATAAGCATGCTGGAGACCGTCGCTGTGCGCAAAGACGGGTCGGTCTTCCCTGCCGAGCTTGCCGCAAGCAAAATAGATATCCCCATGAAGAGCCTTTATACTATCGTCCTTCGCGATATTTCTGAGCGTAACAGGGTGACTCTCATGGAGCGGCATAACAGGGAGCTGAAAAGAGAGGTAGAAGAGAGGCTCAGGATTGAGGAGAGGCTTAAAAAGTCCCTTGAGCGGGAGCGCGAGTTAAACCAGATGAAGTCACGCTTCGTATCCATTGTTTCCCATGAGTTCCGCACTCCCCTCAGCATCATCGCCTCCTCGACCGAGCTTATAGAAAAACACCGTGACCGCGTATCCGGGGAAAAATTTTCCGTTTATATTCAGAGGATAAAGAGCTCAAATTCAAGGATGGTTGAGCTCATGGATGATGTGCTTATGATAGGCCGTTATTCGGAAGGGAAGGTGGAGTTCAACCCGGCGCCGCTGCACCTGAGGAAGTTCTGCGAAAACCTCGTTGAATCCATCCAGTTCCAGATAAAAAGCGGCCATATAATAACCTTCAATGGCTCAAACTGCCCCTATGGAGCGGTCATGGACGAGAAGCTTTTACGGCAGATGCTCATCAATCTTCTTAACAATGCGGTCAAGTACTCACCGGATATGCACGGGGTTCTTCTTGATGTGTACGGCGAAGGGGATGAAGTCCTTTTTATCGTAAGCGATAAGGGCATAGGCATACCGGAAGAATCCATAGGGCATCTGTTTGAGCCGTTCCACCGCGCAGGCAATACCGGCACTATACAGGGCACCGGGCTTGGCCTTGCAATAGTGAAGAATGCCGTAGATGCCCATAAAGGCAAGATAGAGGTGAAGAGCCTCGTCGGTTCAGGCACTGTATTCAAGATACGGCTCCAGCTTAAAAATGCGGAGGTTGTGGAAAATGCCTAAGGTGCTGCTCATAGACGATGAAAAAGATGTTAGGGAAAACCTCAAGGATATGCTCGGGCTCAACGGGTTTGAGGTGTTTACTGCGGAGGACGGGCGGGAAGGAGTTTATCTCGCACATAGAGAGCTGCCTCATGTGATTTTGTGCGATATCTTAATGCCAGTTCTTGACGGCTATGATGTCCTTGAGGCGATCCGGGCTTATCCGCCCACTTCACAGATACCTTTTATATTCCTCAGCGCCCTCGCCGACAGGGAACACATAAGGCAGGGGATGAACCTCGGCGCCGAGGATTTTATAACAAAACCCTTTACCGAGACGGAAGTGATTGTATCTATATATACACAGTTAAAGAAACGGAGCGCCCTGTTTAAATCAAGGTTGCTTGTCGTTGAGGATGAGGAGGCAGCAAGGGCCAACCTTATGGACATACTTGAGTTAAATGGTTTTGAGGCTATGGGTGCGGCCGACGGCCGTGAGGGATTAGAAATTGCGCTCAGGGAGCACCCTGACCTGATACTCTGCGATGTAATGATGCCGGGAATAGACGGCTACGTCATGCTTGATAAACTCCGCAGCCACAAAGCGACCGAGCAGACGCCGTTTATCTTCCTGACTGCCGTTGCCGACAGGCAGAATATGCGTAGAGGCATGAACATGGGCGCTGACGATTACCTGACGAAACCGTATACCGAGGAGGAGGTGCTCACCGCCGTCCATATTCGTCTCAGAAAGCAGTCCGAGATGGAGTCTAAAAGGGAAGATATGCGGCACCAGATACATCTGCTCAAGAGCTACGACAGCCTGACCGGCCTGCCGAATAGGTCGCTGCTTAAGAGCCGTCTTGACACCGAGATACTCTGGAGCAGAAATAAAAATACTATGATTGCCGGGATTTGCTTAAGCATCAACCGGTTTCGCTCTATAAACGAAGCGTTCAGCCATGAGGTCGGGGACCTGATCCTTCAGCAGGTTGCAAGCCGACTTTTAAGCCTTGTGCCCAGGTCGGCAACGGTTGCGCGTACAGGCAGCGACCAGTTTTACCTCGTTATCCCGATAAACGGCAGGGCACAGGTGGATGAAGTTATAACCCTTGCCATGCTCGCCTCGCTTTCAAATTATTCTTTTAAAGTGCGCAGTCACGACATACATTTGACCGCCAGCATCGGCTTGGTCTCCTTCCCGGACAACTGTTCCGATTCCGATTCAATGTTAGAAAACGCCTATATTGCCATGAGTTATATAAAAGAACATGGACCCGGCAGCCATTGCCGGTTCAACCCGAACATGACAGCCACCGCCATAAACCGCATGATGATAACGAACGAGATCAGGCATGCTATAGAAAAAAACGAATTGTTGCTGCATTACCAGCCGCAGGTGGAGATGTCTACAGGGAGGATAGTCTGTGTTGAGGCGTTACTGCGATGGAAGAGGGGAGAGGGTTTGGTGAGCCCTTCCAGTTTTATCCCCATAGCCGAGGAGACCAAACTTATAATACCTATTGGGGAATGGGCGCTGCGCGAGGCATGCAGACAGGCCTGCCAGTGGCATAATGCCGGATTTAAAGGTCTCAGGGTCGCGGTTAACATCTCTTCGGTCCAGCTTTGCGATAAAGCCCTGAAAGAGACCGTTTCAAATATCCTCAGGGAGACGGGGCTTGCCGCTCATTTCCTTGAGCTGGAACCTACGGAGAGCTCAATAATGAACAACATTACAGATGTGATAGCGATATTGAAGGATATAAAATCAATGGGTGTCCTAATAGCCATTGACGACTTCGGCACCGGCTATTCTTCTTTTGGTTATCTAAATCAGCTGCCTCTTGATAAGCTTAAGATTGATCAATTATTCATACAAAATATAGTTTCAGACAGTAACGCACTTGCGATAATGCAGACTATAATAGCCCTGGGCCATAAGCTTAATCTCAAGGTCATTGCCGAAGGGGTTGAGAATACGGCACAGATGGACATCCTTCTGGAGAACGGCTGCGACGAGATACAGGGCTATTACTACAGCAGACCGCTCCCGCCGGCTGAAATGGAGCTTCTCCTGAAGGATAAGAAGCTTTTTGAACCGTTTGGAGACTGACCTGAGGCCGATGGAACACGGATAACACGGATGAGCCTGTCCCCAAAGTCATTAATTGGAGAACGAATTGACACAGAATCATCAGTCAAATATATTATGAATGAATTTAAAGAATCTTCCAATATAGTTAAGAAAGCTATCCCGTTTTTATCTAAAAATAAAATTCCTTTGACTCCTGAGAATTATAAGGTTGCATACGAGTATTATAGCGGGAATATTCCTGATCTGAAAAATAGTGTAGATGGATTATTGGATAGCGGAGGGCTTACTGAAACTGGAATTAAGGAGATATATATTAAGTTCTTCAGCAGAGATTTTGATAGAGAATATAACAATAAGCTGACGGAGCATGTAAATGTTGTTAATGAAACTGCAGATAGGATTGAAGGAATGATTGTTAGTACAATTAAAGAGATATTTATGTCTATAGGTAAGGCAGGCAAGTATAATGATTCCCTTAATGAATGTTTCAATAATCTTATAATTGCGGATAATATTGATAAACTAAAAAATACTATATCTTCATTATTAAAACATACTTCCGATATTGTAACATCTTATTCAGAGACTGAAAGAGAATTTAAGGAAACTGTAAAAGAGCTTGAGAAGGTAAAAGAAGAGCTTAGAAAGTCAGAAAAGGATGTAAGAACCGATATGCTTACAAAAGTTCATAACAGATATGCATTTAACGAGAAAATGATTGAAGAATTAGAAAGATTTAGCAGATATAAAAGCCCGTGTTCATTATCTATTATAGATATTGATGATTTTAAAGTGATTAATGATAAATATGGTCATCCTGTAGGGGATAAGGTATTAATTGATGTGGCTAAAATCATAACTGATAGCCTGAGAAAAATAGATCATGTATCCAGTATAGGTGGTGAAGAATTTGCTTTAATACTGCCAAATACTAATCTGGATAATGCAGTTATAGTTATTAAGAGGATTGTTGAAGCGATAGATTCAACGGATTATACGGTTTCGGGGAAAAGCATAAAAATAACGATTTCTGCCGGTGTAACAGAATTTATCAATAAAGATATTATTAAAACAGTAATAGAAAGGGCTGATAAAAGTTTATATGATGCCAAGAATAATGGTAAAAATCGGGTTATGTTTGATCAAATAGAAGAACCTAATATTTAACCTCAATGAGAAATAATCCTTGCGGAGGTGCGGTAGGACCGGCGGATGTCCTGTTTTTATTTTCAAGTATCGTTTTCATTGTTATCGGCTTAAATCTGCCATTTCCTACATAAACAAGTGTCCCTATTATATTTCTCACCATCTGCTTCAAGAAACCATCTGCCTCAAAGTAGAAAAGTATCATATCTCTGTCCTGTTCTATATCCAGTCTTATCAATGTTCTGACAGGGTCTCTTGCTTCACATGTAGAAGACCTGAATGATGAGAAATCGTGAGTGCCAATTAAAAATGATGTTGCCTCTTTCATGGCATCAATATCAAGGGGCTGTTTGATAAGCCATGAGTATCTATAGTCAAAAGCGGATGGATAGGAGCGTTTTAATATGCAGTATCTGTATATCTTGCTTTTTGCATAATGCTGGGAGTGAAAATTGTCATCAACAGTTACAGCATCCTTTACTACAATATCCTTAGGGAGGAGGCTGTTGAATGCCTTCTTAAAAGATATGTCATCTATCTGGGAAGTTGTCTTAAAATTTGCCACCTGGCCGAGTGCATGGACACCTGAATCAGTTCTGCCTGATGCGATAATAGGAGTTTTCTCAGATGTTATTCTGAAAAGCATATTCTCCATTATCTCCTGAATGGTAATGGCATTTAGCTGCCTCTGCCATCCGTGATAATTTGTCCCGTCGTATTCAATGAGTAGTTTTATATTTCGCATAAATTCTTTTAGCCACAGACTTTCACTGACTAAATCAAAACGAGAAGTTGAGAAAATAAGAAGATTGGAAGATGAAAATTATAAAACTTCTTAAACTTCTCATCTTCATATCTTCATTTGTTAAGTCTGTGTCAGTCCGTGGCGAATAAGTTATTCAGCATATCAGTATGTCTTTCACAAAACTCATACTTGCTCTCAAGCTGTGAGTATATAAGCTCCGCCTGCCAGTGTGCATTGAAGAGCCTGCAACCTTTATCCTCACAGAATGGTTCGCCTGTGATGTGAAAGAATAATGCCTGTGCTGTATATCCCTTACAGACCTCTGTCATACGGGGGTCATTATATTCTATAAATCTCCCCTCAAATTTATTTTTAAACTCTGCAAGTGCTAAATCATCCATCCCCATCATCCCGTATTGTTGTTTCATTAAATAAAATTCCCTCGGTTTTGCCGGTGCCTCAACAATTCCAGCAGTGGAGATAATTGATGGAAATCCATATACAGATGACCTTGAATGATACCTGCTGTCATCATCTTCCCATGTGGCTATGAGCTGGTTTGTAAATACTATATGAAGATGTGCAAAGGAATGTTCGCTTCTTTCAATTGAATTAGATTCTTCGCCTCGCTCAGAATGACACTTCTGCTGCTGGTTGTCATTCTGAGGGCGAAGCCCGAAGAATCTCGGATTGAAATTCCTGTACATCAAGGAATGATAAACATTTTGAAGCTCAAAACCATCATAAAATACACCTATTGATTTTGTAGCAGGGATTAGTATCTTTCTCCGTTCATAATCTATCTCTGCATAGAGAGGGTCGGGATTTAGCTTCTGTTTTGAATAGTCTAATACCCTTATACCTGCCAATTTCCCTGCAAGCAAATCAACCGTATCGTCAGTTTTTGAGGAATCTAATTGGCCGAGAAAGAATGAAATAAAATCTGTCCTTACATCTATTGTAGATTCAGGAAGGAGTGTTTTTAGATATAATGATAATTTTTCTAAATCGGGATTTGTAATAACCCCTTTTCCATAAATGTGAATAAAGGAAGGAATACGATACATAGGGTAGGGAGCAGGAGACAAGAGGAATCTCTTTTTGCCCCCTGCTCCATACAGTTATTTCTTTTTTAGCTTCTCCTTAATTACCTCTGCACCCTTTTTGCCAGATAGGAGCATTGCACCAAATGTAGGTCCCATCCTCGGCAGGCCATATACAGTTGAAACTGCCATCCCCATCACAATGAGTCCTGGGTGTGCCTCTCCAGTATATTCAACAACCAAATCCTCTGACCTCTCCACCCACATAGCGCCAAAACCTTTTGGCTTCATTAAACCCCTCTCAGCGAGCTTTGCTACAACACAGGCATCATGTCCTGTGGCATCTACCACAATTTTAGATTCAAGTGCCACAGGGTCAACACATGTAATCTCCCTTGGGAGTGCTGCCACAGGTGTCCAGTTTATTACAGCCCCGGCGACCCTGTTTTTTTCTCTAATCACGATATCATCAAACTTTGTCATGTTGATAATCATTACGCCTGCATCACAGGCGGCTGCGATTAGTTTTGAGCAGGCATGAGGCCCGTTAGTCATATATAGCCCCTCAGTTACCTTTTCATAGGGGATACCGAGTTCATCCAGCACTTCCTGCCCGGGCGCTCTTACAGTTATCTTATTCATAAGATACCCGCCTATCCAGAATCCTCCACCAAGATAGTTATTTCGCTCTACTATAAGAGTTTTTATGCCGCTCTTCGCCAGTTCCTTGCCTGCCATGAGTCCGCTTGGACCACCGCCTACTATAATTACATCACTCTCTACATACTCATTGAATGTCTTTGAAAAGCCCTCTACTATTGCCCTTGTTACCTCTTTCTCTCCAACATCGCTGAAAATCTTTTTTTCTGCCATTTAAATCCTCCCTGTTAAAATTCAATTTAGCCACAGATGAACACAGACTTATACAAGAAGATAAGAAGTTGAGAAGTTAAGAAATCTCATCTTCCCATTTTCTTATCTTTTTGCTTTTAATATTGTCTGTGAAAGTCTGTGGCTGAATATATAATTTATTAAAATTTATATTATCTTAACCTGTTATCTTGTGTCAAATTCTTTTCAATATCTCCTCTGCAGCCCTTATTCCTGATTTTGCAGTGTGTGCAGCACCTGAACCGGGGAACACTTCATCACCGACCATGAAGAGTTTTTTTACAGGGGTCTTGGATGAGGGGCTGTTAAAACCGTAAAAACCAGACTGATTGTTAAAACTCCTTAACATACCATTTTTTCTTAAAGTCATACGCTGATAATCATCAGGGGTTATGCTGTAAGCACAGTCAATAAATTCAGATATGAATGGTATAAGCTGTTCCAAACTGTCAACCATCTCTTTTGTTTTATTCTCTCTCTCCGTTTCCCAATTAATCTTTGATGCCTCATCCTGAGATAAAAAATAGGTGGCTGTTATACACCTCTTTCCATGGGGTGCCCTCGTCTCATCCCATCCCGGACTGGCAGAAATAAATATTATATTACTGTCACTGGCAGGGAGTTCATAGTCCCTCAACATTATGGCATGTTCACCCATCAGCTCAGGTATCACCTTTTCATCTACACCGAGGAGGACTGAAAACGGCACAAGACCGTTTCCTATTTTTTTATTAATTTTTGAAAATTGGTTTTTCTTTCTTTTTTTCTTTATGAGACTGCCTTCAATATTTGAAAAGGTAGTATCGGAAATAACCCAGTCTGACTTTAACTCACTGACTGAATTTCCCTCCCTTACCTTTACGCCGTATGCCTTACTCCCTTTAAGGATTATCTCTTCCGCAGTGGAATTGCATGTAATCTTACCGCCATATTTTATCAACTGTTTTTCAAGTGTATTTGTCAATATCCTTGCTCCCCCCTTAATTCCATAGATTCCCCTCTTTGGTATCCCGAGAATGATTGATGATATTGGGAGAGGGATATCTGCACTCTTTTTGTGTGTAAAATAGATGAGCTGCAGGTCAATGAAAGATTTTATCTCTGATGGGTTAACCCATTTATCGGCTAAATGCAGTATATCCTTTTTTCTTTTTAGGAAGATTGATATTGCAGTATAAAGTTTCTTTAATCTTTTATTTTCATGCGTGTAATGATTCTTCAGCGAATAGAAATGGTCTTTGTTCAAGAGGTAATAGATTTCATCTTCTATCTTGTCTGACTCCTGATAGAATTTTATAAGGTTTGCCATGTCCGAGGGGAATTCCCTCTTTAACTCTTCATAAAACCTATTCCTCTCTGAATAGATATTTATCCTGTGATTTGGCAGTATTACCTGTAATCCCGGCTCTATTTTCCTTATAATAGATTCTCTTTCAAGAAGGTCATTAAGTATATTGAATTCTGAGAACAGCCAGTGAAATACCTCCCCATGTCCGAATCCCCAGAAGAGTGATGCGGCAATATCAAAGTTATATCCGTTTTTTAAAATTGAATTGCATAAGCCGCCGGCTGATGAATTCTGCTCTACGACAAGGACCCTCAATCCCCTCTTTGATAAAAGAGATGCAGAGGTCAGTCCGCCTATGCCTCCGCCTATAACTATTACATCGTAATCAGACATACTATTTAGAGGCTGAGGCTAAGGCTAAGGTTAAGAAAACATTAAACCTCAACCTCAACCTCAACCTCAACCTTAACCTTAACCTTTTATTTGGTATTCAGCCTGTCAATAAAATCGGTATAGAATTCTCCTTTTAGAAAATCCTTATGGGAGAGAACCTTTTTGTGAAATGTGATGGTGGTCTTAATTCCTTCCACATGAAACTCCTCTAATGCCCTATTCATCTTTGCAATTGCATCCTCTCTGTCATGTCCATGAACTATCAGCTTTGCTATCAGGGAATCATAGTATGGAAGGACTGTATATTCAGAATATATTGCAGTATCTACCCTTACACCTGGCCCGCCGGGGATATTTAATGCTGTTATCTTGCCGGGAGATGGAATGAATTTATCAGGGTCTTCTGCATTTATCCTGCACTCAATACTGTGGCCGAATATATTTACCTCTTTTTGCTTTATCTTTAGCTTTTCTCCTGCCGCAATCCTTATCTGCTCCTTTATCAGGTCAATACCTGTTACCATTTCTGTAACTGGGTGCTCCACCTGTATCCTTGTGTTCATCTCTATAAAATAATATTTGCCGTCTCCGTCAAGCAAGAACTCTATAGTCCCGACACTCTGATAGTGTATAGATTTTACTGCCTTTACTGCACACTCCCCCATCTCCTTTCTTAATTTATTGGTTAAAGCCGGTGAAGGGGATTCCTCAATTAATTTCTGATGTCTCCTCTGTATAGAGCAATCCCTTTCGCCAAGATGGATAATATTCCCTTTTTCATCCGCCATGATTTGAAACTCAATGTGCCTTGGCCTTTCAATATACTTTTCCATGTAAATGTGCGGGTCGGCAAATGCAGCAGAAGCCTCAGACTGAACCACATTGAAGGTGTCTATGAGGTCATCTTTTTTCCTTATAATCCTCATTCCCCTGCCGCCGCCGCCTGCCGATGCCTTCAATATTATCGGGTATCCTATCTTTTCTGCAATCACGGCAGCCTCAACTGCAGATTCAACCCTCTCAGGGCTTCCGGGGACAATCGGCACACCTGCCTCTTTCATTGCATTCTTTGCCTTCACCTTGTTCCCCATGAGCCTGATATTCTCAGGTGTCGGCCCAATAAATTTTATGCCGCAGGTCTGGCATATCTCTGCAAGGGATGGATTCTCGGAGAGGAATCCGTAGCCGGGATGTATTGCATCTGCACCTGTAATCTCCGCCGCACTTATTATGCTTGGTATATGGAGGTAGCTCTTGCTGCTTTCAGGGGGGCCTATACAGACAGCCTCATCTGCAAATTTCACATGGAGCGAATTCACATCTGCCGTTGAATGGATTGCAACGGTCTTTATCCCGAGCTCTTTACAAGCCCTTATGACTCTTAGGGCTATTTCACCACGATTGGCAATTAATATTTTATTGAACATAATAAAAGATGATTACACAGATTAAAAGTCAGATTAAATAGATTAAATCTGTGTAATCTGCGGTTATATCTTTTCTATCACAAACATTGGTTCGCCGAATTCTACCGAATGGGCATTTTCTATTAATATTGATACAATTCTGCCGCGCACCTCTGATTCAATCTCGTTCATCAGTTTCATCGCCTCTACAATGCAGAGCACCTGCCCCTTTTCAATAACATCGCCTTCTTTGACATAAGGGTCAGACCCTTCAGACGATGCCTTGTAGAATGTGCCTACCATAGGCGATTCAACAATCACATAATTATCTCCCTGAGGGATTACTTTTTTATGTTTTATGCCTGCCGTAACTTCTTCTATTTTAGTCTGCGTGACCGTGGCTTGATGAGGTGTTGGCGGTGTATGTGTAATATGTCTATGTGCAGAAACCTCAGATGGTCCCACGCCCCCTTTTCTTAATCTTACCTTTGTGCCTTTTTCATCAATCTCTAATTCTGATATGTTGCTCTTCTCAAATAATTCAACAAGCCTTTTTAATTCTTTAATGTCCATATCATCCCCCACACAAAGTGTCAAAGATTCAGAGTATCAAAGTATCAGAGTATTAAAACTTTGACACTTTGACTCTCTGATACTTTGATGCTTTATTTCACTCTCTCCACATACTCCTCTGTCCTTGTATCAATCTTTATCATATCCCCTTCATTTACAAAAAGGGGAACCTGAATTACTGCCCCGGACTCTATAGTTGCAGGCTTGCTGCTGCTTGTTGCAGTATCGCCCCTATATCCCGGCTCTGTTTTTATAACCTTCATCTCGACAAATATCGGCAGTGTGACACCTATTGGTATATTATTGTGAAACATGGCAGTTACTATGATGTTCTCCTGAAGAAAATTTTTACTCTCCCCAAGCTGCTTTCCACTTACAGATACCTGTTCATAGGTCTCTGTGTCCATGAAGTTGTAGTCATCACCGCTTTTATAAAGGAATTGCATCTGCTTCTCCTCTACATCGGGTGTTTCAAATTTATCGCTTGACCTGAATGTCCTCTCAATCAATTGCCCTGTCTTCAAATTCTTCAACTTTGTCCTGACAAATGCCCTTAAGTTTCCCGGGTTTACATGCTGAAACTCTACAATTACATAGAGGTCACCCTCGTACTCAATCTTCAAATTGTTTCTGAAATCTGTAGTTGAAACCATAGTTTTCCTTTTTCCTCCTTAAGTTACTTTGATTTTATCAATAAATGTTTTAGCATCCCTCATGGCTGCTTTTATCATATCAACAGAATACAGATTTCCTCTGTAATATCCTGCTATATGGAGTTCTTTATAAAGTGCCTCAAAGCCTTTAAGTAATTTTCCATTATGAATTATGAGATATCTTTGTAGCATATTTCTGTATCCATCGACGGATTGGGGTAAATCTTTTTCATCTACCCCTCTTTTTATGAGATACTCATCTATCCCCTTTAATATTGCAAGATAGGCAGTTCCACAGGATTCTCTAACAGGTTTTATATCTGTATAAATATTATCCTCGATAGGGACTTTACCTAAAATATCCTTTGCATTTTTAAGATATCTGATTGCCTCTGACATATAATACTCCTTTCAAAAACTAATCAAACTCCTTTTCTATTGCCGAGGTCAAAACCTCACAACCCTCTTTTGTTACTAAGACCATATCTTCAATCCTCACACCGCCCCATCCATGAATATAGACGCCCGGTTCAATTGTGAAGACCATTCCCTCTTTTATTATATCATCCTGCCCCTCGGCAATTCTTGGATTCTCGTGGACTTCAAGCCCTACACCATGTCCGGTGCTGTGTCCAAAATTTTCTCCATAACCTTTCTCTATTATAAACTGTCGTGCCTTTGAGTCAATCTCTGATGCCTTTAAACCCGGCTTGATTGATTTTATTGCCTCCCTCTGTGCATCCAATACTATGCTGTAAATATCCTTTTGCCTTTCATCCAATCTGCCTACGGATAGTGTCCTTGTGCAGTCAGAATTATAACCCATATACCGGGAGCCGAAATCCAAGATTACGAGTTCACCATCCTTTATAATTTTATCACTGGCTATTCCATGGGGAAGCGCCCCCCTTTCGCCGGAAGCTACTATTATATCAAAAGGTATCCCTTCTGCACCTTCTTTTCTTAACTGATATTCCATTTCTATTGCAATCTCGTTTTCCTTACTTCCTGCCTTCACAATCTTCTTCATTCTTTTAAAAGCCCTGTCAATTATCCCTATTGCCTTTTTTATAAATTCTATCTCTGAAGGCTCTTTGACCATTCTTACATCCTCAACTATGTTTTTTACAGGGGTAAGCGAGGCAGAATTCAATTTGCTATGGAGTTCCTGATAAGTTGAGTAAGGAAGGTGAGGCTCAAATCCTATTGTCTTCAAATTAAGAGGCTTGACAATCTCCGATATAGAATCAATAATCTTTTTGAATTCCAGTATTTCAAAATTATTGTTTACCTCCTCCTCTGCCTGAGTCTTATACCTGAAATCTGTTAGAAAAAATGCCTCCTTTTCCGTTAAAATTGTAACCGCAGTTGAGCCGCTGAAACCTGTCAGGTATCTGATATTCTCCCTTTTAAAGGAGATAAAGCCGTCTATATTATTAGAACCAAGTTTTTCCCTAACCTTTTCTATTCTGCTGTTGATTTAAGCCTCCCATTTTTAGAACACGAATTAATTCAAAATAAAATTTGCCACAGAGAACACAGAGACACAGAGGAAAAATAATAAGAAATCATAAAAACCTTTAGACAGGATTAACAGGATAATCAAGATGAATTAAAAAACATCTTCTTTTGTTAATCCTGTATATCCTGTCTAATTTTATGTTTTTGTCTTTCTCTGTGCCTCAGTGACTCTGTGGCTTATTAACTTTTTGTTTTTAAATCCTTTACTGCATCAAGGGCGAGGAAATAACCCTTTGAACCAAATCCTGTTATCTGTCCTGCTGCAATATCAGATATCATGGAATGGTGACGGAATTCCTCCCTCTTATATATGTTTGACAGATGAACCTCAATTGATGGAATATTCACAGACAGCAGTGCATCCCTGATAGCCACACTGGTATGAGTATATGCCGCAGGATTGATTATTATGGCATCTATCCCTCTATCCTTTGCCGTCTGGATTTTGTCAACAATCTCCCCTTCATGGTTTGACTGAAATGTTTCAAGCTCAATAGAATTCTTTTTCGCATGTCTTTGAAGCTGTGCGTTAATCTGCTCCAGACTTTCATTGCCGTATTTATCAGGCTCCCTTTTACCGAGGAGGTTAAGATTCGGTCCATTTATTATTAAAACTTTCATTATTTCTTCTCTATATTTTTTAACCAGCCATTAAGAATTTTTACCGCATCTATTTTTACATCACTATTAATGTTGCCTGTCACATTAATCTGCTGGCTTACATTTCCTGAAAGATTTTCAATCTTTGATGGAAAAAGCCTTTCAATCTCTTCAAACGCCTCATCATCATCAAGGAGATTCTCAAAAGCATCTGTCTCCTTAGAACTCATTTCATCAGGTATTCTTACAATCTGAAGCTTGGACTTTTTTGTTTGAATCTCAGGTTCAGGAGCAGCATCAGGTTTTACAGCCTCCTGATAATATATTAGCAGTTTTTGCAAGCCCTCCCTAATTACCTGAAAATTCTTATTGTTAGGTGCAATAGATATTATTGCCTCTATCTCTTTCAGGGCATCGTCTATCTTCCCTTTTTTCCTGTATATATCACTCAGCACCCTTCTTGCGAGGATATTATCGGCAACAGAATCCGCAACAACCCTTAATTCCCTTTCAGCATCATCCAGCCTCTCGCAGTCATAGTAAGAGAGTCCTAAAAGCATCCTTGCACTCATATAATCAGGATGAACCTTTAATCCCCTCAAGCATATCTGGACAGATAGTTCAGGCATCCCTTTCCGCCTGTACATATCTGCAAGGGGCAGAAACAAAAAAGATTTGGCTTTTTTTCTTAATATTTTTGAATAATAAAAGATGAGAAGTGAATCAATATCCCTTCTTTTCTGCCTTTTCTTTCTCATATTTGTCTTCAACTAATTGAATTTTAAATATATCAGAGAAAAGGGTAAAGTCAAGCCCAAAAGAATGTATTCCAAAAAAATGCAATTGGATGCAGATGAACCAAGTAA
Source organism: Nitrospinota bacterium (assembly GCA_016194325.1). GTDB lineage: Bacteria > Nitrospinota > Nitrospinia > UBA9942 > UBA9942 > UBA9942. The sequence goes on from JACQBS010000135.1 coordinate 45,513, forward strand.
GAGACCGAAGGTCTTACTGGGTGAACGCATAAACTAACTTAAAATTATCTCCCAGAGGCTATAGAATTTCAAGGTTTTTGTGTCCTTTTTGTTAAGTTCAAGACAGGCTTTCTTTAGCTCTCCAGAGGCTCTAAAATTTTATAGAGGTTGAGCACCTCATGTCCTTGAGGTTGTTCTGATAAAAGTGTTCACAGCGAATCTTAGGAAAGCTGCTGGGAATTTCACCGCCAGATTGGTTTTAAGTGCTTCCAGCCATGCAGGTTGATTTTTTGCAGTTTCTTTGTGGGTTGACGTAGAAGTCAGTCGTGGGCCAAAAAGCTTGCCCGTCAGGCCCCCGAGCCCCTTCCCCGTCGCCTGAATTGACTTGTTATCCCTTGTTTTGTATTTTTCCTTCGACAAAATTTATGAATGATGAACATACAACAAGCATGAACTTTGCATCGTGGAAGTCTACATTTTCAAGTTCAGTTAATCCATGGCGTATCCCTCCTTTATCGGAGGTATAGCCATATAAGTTGCTAAATACTGATTTCAAAGCATGATGTAAAGATATTTCATCCTCTAACTTTTTTAAAAGTTGACCGAGTGTCCCTTTTTCAACGCCTACAGTTATAGATACAAAACTTTCTACAGCAGATATCGATTCCTTAATGGAATTTCTATAATCTGGGTTTTCTCTATCCGACAATAATTCAAGTGAGCGACGCAAGTGGGTTGAGACTGGGCCCGCGGATGATTCAAGTGCTTTTTCTATTTCTGCAACTTCATGTTGCTCTGTAATACGAGTAATAACTCCATCTACGAACCTGTATGCCGACATTTCTTTTTCCAGCAGTAGGTTGCAATTTTGCATAAAACTATCACGAAAATTATATTTCGGAAAATTATTGGCTACAAACTCAATGAAATCATATAATTCGTACCATTCACACTCAAAGAAGTATCTGCGCAACTGCTCAATTACTTTTTTCCAGTCACCATCAAGGTGGTCTAATGGTTTTTTGAAATAATTGAACCACAACTGCTCACAGAGTTTTTTGTGATTCTCGTTGTTGCTTAGGTGGTTGCACTAATAACATCGTATACTAATTCTTAATGCTCAGAAATCTAATAACATCGTATACTTAAATTAAGTTTTTCTCTTTTTATAGATAACCAAAGGATTAATAATATGACCATCAATTG
>JACQBS010000030.1 GCA_016194325.1 Nitrospinota bacterium
CAAGAGTTCCGAGAATATAGTTCCAACCTTGTGCATGGTTTGTTCCTCCTTATTGGTATTGGGTTTTGTCAACTTCAATTATCCAATAAAAGAGGCTTACAAGCCATGCTTTTTTAATTTTTAGCGGACACTACTGAGTTTCTTTATAATAAATAAGAGTTGCAAACAATATGCCAGAAAAACAAAGACCAGCACCTGATAAAACTTTAATTATTTCAAATAGATAGAGATAAGCCCTATTTTTGTTTAAGTGCGGATGATAATTCGGTGGGAATTTTTTTCCTTTATATGATTAACATCTGATAGCCATCTTTTTTTCAACATAACCTGCCCTATCATTTGCAACCTGTTCATTCTTATAACTATTATTCACAACAGTATCCCATGCATCCCTCAATTCCGTAAGAATCTTGATTATATCTTCAATATATTTCTCATGCCCCTGTACATTAGCCATTATAAGATTACGGTTCATGAATAAATATAGCTTTGATAAATTACCTGCAATCTCTCCCCCATTTTCCATATCAAGAGAATTCATTAACTCCAGAATTATATCCTGCGTCTTTCGTATGTAAGTACCCCTCCCTGCAATATCCTTTGAGCGGATTTTATTAATTGACTCCCTTGCAAATCTTATTGCACCGTCATACATCATCAAAATCAGCTTTGACTTTTTTGCAGTTAATATCTGATTATTCTGATAATACTTTGCATATCCGTTATTGTACATAAAATCCCTCCATTATTTTAGTTGTCATTATCTTCTCCTCGCTGCTGAAACATTATTGAGGTTTGTCAATTGCTGATTCAAATAGCTCCCCTGACTCTGTAGTTTACTCATTACTACCTCAAGAGAGGTAAATTTTCTCTTAAGCCCTTCTTCTTTCTTATTAATTCTCAAATTGAGGCCGTCTATCTGAGCATTAATATCCTTAGTCCTCTTCTGTATATCCTCTTCCTCGGCAAAGATTAATCCCTTATATGATTTATCGGTCAGATATTTTATATCTGTAGTTAATTGCTCCGCCACACCGAGGGAAACTGTTACACTCCCGTATGAGCCATTTGATAGACTATTCAACCTTACCTTTAGCCCCTCTTCATCATATCCGCTCCCTCCTGTCCAGTAGTTGCCTGAGCCTGTGGCATCATGCCAGTCGGAAGTCCCGCTCTTCCTTAACTGGACAACCCCACCGGAAATCCTTACTTCATAGGTTCCCCCCTTTGTCTTTTCTGAATGAGTAACATAGGTAACATTCGCGTCAGTAGAACTTCCGAACTCTGTAAAGAGTTTGCTTACCTGTGAATAGTTGTTCCTCAAGGCATCCGAGAGCTCGGAATCATTTACAGATAATCTTCCATCCTCCCCTGTCCTTATACCTATCTGTGAAAGATATGTATAGCTACCAGACAACCCAGGAACGGCATTTGAGACAATCCCTCTCAATTTTTGCTGAATAGACATGAGGGTATTATTACCAAAGAGGGGGCCTCCGGTTGTCTTTTTGTTTGAATCATATGTAAACTGGTCTTTTATGAACGAAAGGATATCATTATAGGCATTTACAAAATTTGAGATATTCTGTTTTACCTTGCTTGTATCGGATGCAAATGTTATCAATCCTGAACCTGCAGCCTGAAGATTCAGTGTAACGCCGTCAATAACATCTGTCACCACATTTGAACTCTTGCTTATGCTTATACCATCAAGCTCAATACTGGCATTAGAGGCAGATTGAGACTCGCTCCAGCTAAAGAGGGCTATCTGTCCCCCTATTCCACCCTTTGTAATATTATCCTGTATAGTTATTTTGTTATCTGCCCCTGTAGCTGTTCCTGTAATGGAAAGTCTATAAGAACTGCCATCATTTATTATAGATGCTGTAACACCTGCACCCGAATTGTTGATGGCAGTCTTTATCCCCTCCAGTGTATTGTTACTTGAATTTACATCTATTCTTGTAGTTTTAGAACCAACAGTTATGGTCAAAGTCCCGCCTCCGCTTCCCAATGTCGAGGATGTCGAAGAAAACCCCTGAGACACCTCTTTTTCAGCCTTTGCCAGTAAGCTTATTTTTATGGTATATGTTCCTGATGCTGCAGAACTTGAGGCAGTAGCAGTTAATACAGTCTGGGTTGCAAGGGAATTGTTGTTTGTAAATGAAGATGTAACACCTATAAACTCGCTCTTTTTGTTAATGGCATTTACAGCAGTTTCCAATGTATATAATTTTTTATTTATGTCCTGCCATGAGGAAAACTGGGTATCAAGGACGGTCTTTTTATTTTCCAGCAAGTTTACCGGCTTCCGCTCCAGTTCAATCAGTTTAGAAATTATATTGGTTGTATCAAGTCCTGATGCCAGCCCGCCTACTGAGAGAGCCATAGATAATCTCCTTACAATGTATTTGCTTAATATATCGGAATAGACGAAAATTTACTTTAGGAGAATTTTTGAAAGGCAGTAAGCAGAAATAAGAAGTTAGGCAGTAGGCAGTTACTGCTTACTTCTTACTGCCTACTGCTTACTTTGTTTTACTATCCTCCGTCATTAAATATCATTCCTTTAAGCTCATCCATCCGCTGGGATAGATTTATTATCTCCTCTGGCGGAATCTGTCGGATTACCTTTTTTGTATCACCATCAATGACCTTAACCACTACCTGCTTTGTCTTCTGATCAACATCAAAATTGAGCTTATGGTTATAATTTTTAACAATCTGATTAAGCTTTTCTACTTCGCCGCGAACATCTTCAATACTCGGCTTTACGTTGTTCACAGACTCAGCAGATTTAGCATCCTTCGACAAGCTCAGGATGTTATCCTGTGTCTTAATATCCCGATCGTGAGACGGCTCAAAGGAACTGACAGGAGGCTGTGATACCTTTTCTGATACTCTATTTATTGACATAATATTCACCCCCGTCCTTGCAGTGTAAGTGTCAGTTATTGGTGTCAGTTTTTTTACTGACACTGACACTATCACTATTCACTACCTTACCTTATCCTAAGAGCTGCAATACTGTCTGTGGCACAAGGTTTGCTTGAGCAAGAATCGCAGTTGATGCCTGAACCAATATCTGGTTTCGGGTAAACTGAGAGATTTCACTTGCATAATCTGCATCCCTTATCTGTGATTCTGCTGCCTGGAGGTTCTCACCACTTATCTGAAGGTTTGCTATCGTATATGTAAACCGGTTCTGAACCGCACCGAGTCTACCACGGGCATCTGTTACCTTTGAAATAGCACTGTTGATTGTTGATAGTGCAGTCAATGCCTCTGCAGCCGCAGTAACAGATAGATTCTGTATGGCAAGACCTGTAGAATCTATTGCAGTTACATCAACTGATGTATTCAGATTGATTCTGTCATTTGCTGTTGATTTAAAACCGATTTGAATAATTACCTGGCTTGATGCAGCAACACTTGAGCTTAAAGCCCCATTAACAAGTTTCTGCCCGTTAAACTCTGTAACAGATGTAATTCTGTCTAATTCGTCCCTGAGCGCTCCAAATTCCCTCTGAATTGTCTGTCTCTCTGTAGAGCCGACACTGCCTGTAGCAGCTTGTGCCGCAAGCTCTCTCATACGAGTTAACATGGCTGACTGCTGATTCAAGGCACCTTCAGCGGTATTTATGATGCTGATACCATCATTTGAATTTCTTACGACCTGATTTATTGCCCTTATATCTGACCTTAATTTCTCAGATATTGCAAGACCTGCTGCATCATCAGCACCCCTGTTTACCCTTAATCCAGAAGATAGTTTCTCAAGAGACGAACCAAGGTTTGCATTGTTGCTTCCCAGGTTTCTCTGGGCATTCATAGAATAAAGGTTATTGTAAATTCGTAACGGCATATTTTTCCTCCCTGAATTTAGTGTAAGTGCAGGTGTAAGTGTAAGTAGTTATTTATTCTCACTTTCACTTTCACTTTCACTGTTTTTTGGGCATCCATGCCCCCTCTTTAGTGTAAGTGCAAGTGTAGGTATTAAGTTGTTTTTTCACCTTCACTTTCACTTTCACTGTTTTTTTAGGCTATTATATTTTGAGTGGTCAAGCCTCCATTCCACCTGATATAGTGTAAGTGCAAGTGTAAGTGTTAAGTTATTTTCTCACTTTCACTTTCACTTTCACTGTTTATTCATCACCTCCTCCTTTTAAAAGATTGGTAAGATACTCAATTCTTTTATCGGAAAACAGGAGAGAAACTTTAATGTTTTTTACGGCAGGAAATTATAAAAAAATTTGCCACAGAGGCACGGAGACACAGAGATTTCTTTAATTTATTTTTTTCTCAGTGCCTCTGTGTCTCTGTGGCTTATTAGGTTTTTGTTATTTCACACGCCAGTCTTTCTGGGGAATATGGATATTAATTTTTGAAAGGGGAGGATTGTTTTCAAGGAGAGAAATTGCCTGAGATGTCTCAACAGCTTTTCCTTCTTGATAGAGCCTTTTATAAATCCTTCTTATTAAACTTAAATCTTCCTCTGTATCTACTGTAAATCTGAATGTCTTGCCCCCCAGATATAGAGGGGGATTGGCACAATTTACATTAAATTCATTCAGGTGGTCTAATATGTAGGTAGTCACATGTTCCCTATATCGCTTATCTTTCGCTATTGACTTAAGTTTCTTTAAAACATTAAAATTTACAACCTCTCCTGCTGTCCCTACAGGAATTTGCGAGCCATTGTATGTATATTCAGCACCTTTGGACAAATGGCTGTCAATCATCTTGTCCAAATATCCTATATCTATTAGTGGGTTATCTCCGCATATCCTCACAACAATAACTTGTGCTGAATCCTGCCCTGAAATTGTTTCACGGATTATTTCAGCATCGGCAGATACAGACTCTACAGCACCTACAAACCTCTCCAATACATCATCTTCAGAGCCTGCATAATATTGAACAGATATTTTTTTTGAGAGGTTTATAATAGGACGGTCTTTTATATTATTTGAGGTGGCAATTATAATATTGTGGATTTTTCTTGAGGTGGAAATTCTGTTAATTATATGCTCAAGCATGGGAATACCGCATATCTTCTTCAAAGACTTCCCCTGCAGTCTCTCTGAACCCATACGGGCTTGAACTATCGCAATAATTCTTTTCAAATTGTATAACCAGCCACTGACTTACACAGACTTAAAATCAAAAATTATTTTAGCTTTAGTCCGTGAAAGTCTGTGGCGAAAAATTTGCTTAATTCAGTGGTAAAAAGACCCTTTTTCCGCCCAATTTTGCCGACTCATATATAGCCATTATGATTTCAAGTGCTGCCTTACCATCTTCTCCACTGGAGATACTCTCATGCCCGTTATTCATACATCCAATGAGGTCTTCAATACCGCCAAGGAAGGGGTTTATCTCCATTTCAGGGCTTGGAAATTCAACCCTCTCTAATTCCTGAAAACCACTAAACCTATGGCTCGGCTTGGTCAGGTAAAGCTCATTTACACCGTTACCTATAAGTATCCTTCCCTCTGAGCCCTGAATATCCAGCTCAAAGCTGAAATACTTTCTAACCCCTCCACCCTCCACAACAGCATTTACGCCGTTTTTAAAGCGGATCAGGCCGAGGGCTGTCTTCTCAATATAATCCTCTGAAGACCTCTCATCATATCCTGAAACCCATTCTGCATCCCCTGCAAAAAAGCGGAGGAGGTCTGTAAGATGTGTGCCGTCATGAAACATTGGACCGCCGCCATATTTATCAACAGGGAGTTCGGGCGGAGAATTGGAGAGGGCATTTCCTACTATTGTCCTTACCTCCCCTATCACTCCCTTATCTATCAACTCTCTTGCCTTTCTGTAGTGTGGGTCCCATCTCCTCTCATGTCCTACTATCAGCTTTACCCCCTTTTTTTTACATACATCCACCATTTCATTAGCCTGCTTGATATTGACTGCAATCGGTTTCTCACAATATATGCCGCGAACTCCTGACTCTGCTGCAGCTATTACCATGTCCCTGTGATACTCTGTCCATGCTGCAATACTTACAATGTCAAGTTTCTCATTCTTAAGCATTTCATTAAAATCTTTATACAGCCTCTTTACACCCCACCTCTTTCCAAATGAGGTCAACCTCTCCTTATTTATATCACTGGCAGACACCATCTCCGTCTCGGGGTGTAGATGAAAAGCACCTGCATGGGTGCATGGCTTCTGCCTGAGAGGGTCATCCTCTAAAATGCTTGCAATCCTTCCGCAGCCAATAATTCCAACCCTGTATCTTGTAATATTTTTCATATTTTTAAGTTACAAGTTTCAAGTTGCAAGTCTCAAGTTTTTTTCTTGCATCTTGTATCTTGCGACTTGCATCTTAATTATCTCTGCAACCCTATATACACCTTTACCATCTACCAACCTTCTGCCTGTATTACTCATTTTCTTTCGTCTGTCATAGTCATTAAGCAATTCCTTAAAACTCTCAGAGACCATATCGTTTGTAACATCACTGAAAAAGCCAAGGTATTTACCAAATCCCCTCTTTTGAAACTCCTTCGCTGCCATCTCCTGATATTTGTCCTGTGCTATTACAATCACAGGAAGACCTGTTGATGCCGCCTCATAAAGAGTAATACCTCCGGCAACAAATGCCATATCCGCCTTTGCCATCAATTCTGCCATATTCTTTACATCCTTGTGAATTCTGTCCCTTCGACTTCGCTCAGGGCATGCTTCTGACTTCTGACTTCTGACTTCTGACTTCTCTTTATACGCTATCCCAATCACTACATCTATATTTATAAGTTCTGAGTAATGAGTAATGAGTAATGAGTTTAGTATCTTTTCAGTTTGCATAGTGGGGTCACTTCCGCCCATAGTTATTAAGATATTTTTCACATCTTTTCTTATACTTCTTAAATGGGAAGATATGTCACGAAAACTACCATTAATAACAGTATATTCTCCCCCAGTATAAAAAGATTGACTATTGACTCTTGGCTGTTTAGTTATAACCAGTGATGGATTTATAACCACATCGGCAGTCTCGCCATTCAATAACATATCATCAAAGGCTATATTTGCTATCCCTCTCTTCTTTGCATTATCACCATACTCTGAACGGCTTACATGATGTGGAAAGTCTATAAATAAGACATCAGGCATTTCTTCATCAAATATCTTATCTATCTTATCCTCAAGATACCTTACATTAAACCCCTCCGATTTAATTTTATTGCTTACAGTGGAGAGACATTCCTCAGAATCATAACCATTTTTAAGACAAAAACTTACACCTATTTTGTCCTTGCGAAGGAGATTTGCCAGAGACAGACACCTCATTACATGCCCCATACCTATCTCATGGCCGCCAATAGTAATTATTAAAACCTTACTCTGCATCTATACCTAATTATTTATCGTAATTTATTAGGAAAAACTTAACCTATCATATCCCATTTAATTGTCTCATCTGAAGGGATGTCAATAAGTGCAACCTTTCCCAGGACTTCATTTATACTTAATGGGGCAATACCTGTCCCGGGTCTCTTAACCGTTATCATTGAAGGGGCAATCCTTGTCCCTTTTGATATATCCCTCTTGGCAATCAAACTCCTGCGGGCTAAAACCCTCACCTCTTCCTCAGCCTTCACATAGGTTTTGTCAGAAAACCCCAATATCTTTTCAGTATCTCTTATCATCCTGACCATATCAGCCATCTCTTTTGGATCCATGGAGTGGCAGTGGTCAGGACCATCCATCATTTTATTAAGCGTAAAATGTTTTTCTATCAATACTGCACCTGATGCAACTGCAAGACAGGGGACGAGGGTATCATCTGTATGGTCAGAATAACCCACAGGAAATTTAAACTCATTTTTTAGTGTCCCGATTGCCCTTAAGTTTAAATCTTCCTTCTTTGCAGGATGAGAGATGGTCGCATGGAGCAATACAATATTTTTACAACCGCCAGCTTCAAGAGTTTTTACTGCCATTTTAACTTCACCCATTGTAGACATCCCTGTAGATAGAATAACAGGCAGGCCATTCCTGCCAACATATCTAAGGAGGGGAAGGTTTGTAATCTCTGCTGATGCAATCTTAAACACCTTTACATCAAGATTAAAAAGAAAATCAACTGCACTTTCACTAAATGGGCTTGAAAAAAATATAAGACCCATTGACTCTGCTAAAGCTTTTAATGATTTGTATGAGTCCTGTGGCAGCTCAAGCCTTTTAAACATCTCATACATGGATTCAGAAGAACCTGTTTCATTCTTCATATATTCATCCTTTGGGGTATTTGCTGCTACTAAATCTTCAGCCTTAAAGGTCTGAAATTTTACAGCGTCTACACCTGCATCCACAGCAGCCCTTATCATTTTTTCAGCAATCAGAGGGTCACCATTGTGGTTGACTCCAATCTCGGCAACAATAAATACAGGATGCCCTTCACCGATTATCTTATTACCAATCTTTATCTCTTTGCCCATAAAAGTGTCAGAGTGTCAGAGTATCAGAGTGTCAAAGTAATTCTGATGCTTTGACTCTTTGACTCTTTGACACTCCCACATTCAACCTTGAAGTGCAACAAAAGAAGAAGCCACTTCAAGTGGTGTTTTAAAGCCCAGACACTTTCTGGGACGGTTATTAATAAGAGATTCGATATGAGCAATCTCATGTTCAGTGATTTTACTAAAGTCAG
>JACQBS010000125.1 GCA_016194325.1 Nitrospinota bacterium
TCACCTCCGGTAAGTTTCGTCATCAGCAAAACTATACCAGATACGGCTGAAATTCGATGCACCCTTTTATCTCATTGTAATTCCTAAACTTTATTAAGCTTAATTTCTTGACTTCAACTTTATTACGAAAGAACCATTTTTCCATGTTTTCCGGCCTCCAGAGTTCAATAGAGAATCATATAAGGGATGAGTTTAATAAGGAGCAGCAGCTTATTACGGAGAGGATTGCCTTTCAGCTTAAAGAGATGTTTGTTGATGATGTGGGAAGGGGTGTGCTTTTCCTTAGACAGCCCTTTGCCCTTCATAAATTATTTGAGGCTATAGATTCTAAAGATAAAAAGGATATAGCCTTCTGGAATGAGGGGGCAAAAAAGGTTTTTTCTGCATTCTTAAATTCAAATACTATCTATCATTATGCAGTATATGCAGACCAAAATGGTGATGAGATTATAAAGGTCGGAAGGGATGACAATAAATATCTTTTTGAAAAAGATGAGTTGCCAAATATGAGGAATATATCAGATGATTCAATATTTGCAGAGACTATAAAATTAAATGAGAGACAGATACACATGTCTCGTGTCAGCGAAGATGACCACATGGATATAAAAATCGGAACCCCTGTTTATTACCGCAGCCAGAAAAGAGGGGTAATTATAATAGAGGTGGAAATGGAGGAGGTATATTCAATCCTTATACCTGTAAAACATGGAAAGAGCAGTCATACAATGCTTTTTACAGATAAAGGTGAGTTATTGTTCTGCTCAAGGGGATTGACTGAAGAACAGCATAAAGGAGAGAGAGAGTATATATTAAGGAATCCATCAAGCAGTTATACAGAAATACCTGAGAGCCATGGAGAAAAGGATATTCTTATGGCAATCAGCACCTTAAAAATAAATAGTGAAAAGTGGGTGGTGGCGATTGAATCAACTGCTGCTGAGGTTACAGGGCAGATTAAAAGATTTGAAGAACAGAAACAGAGGCTGCTGATTATGCTGCTGCTGGCGGGTATAGTCTTCTTGTCCTATTTTTTAAAAATCCATTCAGACAGGATAAAGGCAGAGGTAAGGACAGAGAATGAAGTAAGGACATCAAAAAAACTGGAAGCGATTAATAAAGAATTGGCAGATTCCAAAGAGAGATTGGAGCAGGCAAATGACGAATTGAACATTGCAAATGAGAGGCTTAAAAATATAGACAGGCAGAAGACAGAATTTTTGAATATTGTTGCCCACGATTTGAGAACACCTCTGACATCTATCAGGGCATATACAGATATGCTTCTCATGCATAAAGATAAGCCTGAAACAATTAAAAAGATATTCGTTGAATTTCTGGATGTAATCAGGCATGAGGGAATGAGGCTTGAGAACCTTGTAAATGACTATCTTGACCTGGCGAAGATAGAGGCAGGACAGATGATATTTAAAAGCGAGCCTGTGGATATAAAGGGGATAATCAATAAATCATTGGCAATATATTATGGAGAGGCAATGGAGCATGGAATAAATTTAAAATTCATTTTATCGGAGGATATACCGGTTATTGCCGGTGACGACGGAAAATTGAGGCAGGTTGTATCAAATCTTCTTAGCAATGCCATTAAGTGGACACCAAAGGGCGGGGCTATTACTATATCTGCTGAAAAGAAGGATAAATATATAGAGGTATGTGTAGAAGATACAGGCCCCGGAATATCTAAGGAATATCATAAAAAGATATTTGAGAAGTTCGTTCAGGTGCAGAACGGGAAGGAGAGGGTTAAAAAGGGGACAGGACTCGGACTCCCGATAGTTAAGTATATTATAAAGCGTCATGGCGGAAGGATTTGGGTTGAGAGTGAAGAGGGAAAAGGTGCAAAGTTTTTCTTTACTTTGCCAGTGAGATAGTGTATAAAATGTTACAAAAAGGGTCAACTTTAGCATATTTTAGGGAGGGAAGGAGATATGGATAAAGGAGAGGTAACAACAAAGAAAAGGGGTTTGAGTAATAGCCTTGGGTATAAGATACTTATGCCCACCATAATAACACTTGTTATTGGTTCACTCATTCAGTTGATTATCACAATAAAGACAGGGACGAATAACCTTCTTGAAGAGGATAGAAAAAAATCGGACCTTACAGCAACGAGTATTATAAAAAGTCTGCAGAGCATGATGTTAAATGGAAGGGCTATGGATGTAGAGCAGTGGCTTGATGATTTAAAGACCATAGATAAAAAAGATGTAACTGAGATAGATATTGTGAGATTAACAGGTGAGCCGGGATTTAAAGATAACCATACTATTGATGATGTAAATAAAAGGTTAGGCGGGGAGACATTTCAGAGACGGAAAGATAGTCCCTCTGCTAAAAAAATAGAGATTGATAAAGCCAAATTTGATGAGGCAGTTCGTACAGGTGAAAAGGTATCTTATTATGAGCATAAAAATGGCCAGAGGCTATTAACCCAGTTGACACCTGTTGAAAATAAATCCGAATGTCAAGCATGTCATGGTGATGAGCATAAGTTAAGGTGTGTCTTTAGAATATCTACCCCGCTTGATGAGATTGATAAAAAAATAGCCATGAACCGCTGGTATATGATTATTATGTCGGCTGTAATGACACTGATTGTCTTAACAGTAATATGGAGGGTTATAAAGAAGAGTGCTACATCTCCAATTGCAGGGCTTGTAAACCTGATGGGTGATATTGCCAATGGAGACCTTACACAGAAAATTGATGTTACATCCGAGGATGAGATAGGTGAGCTATCAGAAAATGCCAATAAGATGGTTGATGATATTAATAATGCCCTCTCTCAGGTATTGGCAACAACAAAGATGGTTACATCATCTGCAAATGAACTCTCAAAAGACTCTGCCCAGATTGTTGACGGGGCAAAGAGTCAGAGTGACAAGAGCACAAATGTTGCCACTGCAATGGAGGAGATGTCTGCGACAGTCGTTGAAATTGCAAAGAACTCAGGTGAGGCGGCAAACGCCTCAAAAGAGGCAAGGGATATGGCAGTTAAGGGCGGTGATGTAGTGAAAAAGACCCTTGACGGCATGGGGAGAATAGCCTCTTCTGTTGAGAGGTCGGCAAATACGATAAAGATATTAGAGAAGAGTTCAGCCCAGATAGGTGAGATTGTGAAGGTTATAGACGATATTGCAGACCAGACAAATCTGCTCGCCCTAAATGCTGCTATAGAGGCTGCGAGGGCAGGAGAACAGGGGAGAGGGTTTGCAGTAGTTGCAGATGAAGTTAGAAAGCTTGCAGAAAAGACATCAAAGGCGACAAAAGAGATTGCCGATATGATAAAGGCTATACAGGTGGATACAAAAAATGCCGTCTCTGCTATGGATGAAGGGACAAAAGAGGGGAAGGCAGGTGTAAGCCTTGCAAGTGAGGCTGGTGCTGCACTTGATAAGATTGTTGAGACGGTTAAAAGGGTGTCTGACATGATTGCTCAGATTGCAACAGCGGCAGAAGAGCAATCTGCAACAACGGAGGAAATAACACGGAATATCGGGTCTATTGCTGAGGTAAGTAAAGATACTATGGCTAAGGCAGAGGCGTCATCCTCAGTAACAGAAGAGATGAAGAAACTTGCAGAGGAGCTGGAGAGCCTCGTCAATAGATTCAAATTGAGACAAGGATGAAAATATTTTTAAACACAGAGGCACTGAGACACTGAGAAAAATCAATAACAAAAAAACTAATGAAACCACGAGATTTCACCAGATTTACACAGATGACAGCACTGCTGTCATTCTGAGGGCGAAGCCCGAAGAATCTCAAACATAGATTCCTCACGGAGCCTGTCCTGAGCGAAGAAACAGGATTCCTCACTTCGTTCGGAATGACATTTCTTGTGATAATCTTGTGGTTCCTTTTTAATTTCATTTATTTTCTCCGTGCCTCTGTGTCTCCGTGGTTATATTTTTTAATTTAATTCCCCTTTTATAGCCAAAAAGTAATCCATCGTTACCATATGGTAACACCTTCTATTATTATCTAACTTTTTGATTTTTCTTATTCTTTTTTAAATGTAATATATTCTATTGTTACCCTCCTGTAACTTTTCTGAATTTCTAATTATATTGAACTTGAACTTAAGAATGTATATAACTTCAATAGTTATAAAGGGTTATATAGCTTTATTCGGAATATTCAAATAGTGGCATCCCTTTTGCTCATATAAAGATAGATATGCAAATAACTTAGCCCGGTTCCTTATGGTGGTAATCTAATCCATATAGATTCACCTCCTCCTCACAAAAGGAACCGGGTAGGTTAAATATAAATAAATTCTTCGAAAGGAGGTGAAATTATGAAAATATGGAAATGGGGGCTATTGCTTGCCACAATCCTGATAGTCCCCTTATATCTGACCTTTACAGTCCTTCCTGACAGGGTGTATGCGGAGCATAATCATGAATCTCATGAACATCAGGCATTAGAATCCTCTCCTGACCATGAGATACTTGAGCCGAGAGTTCCAGCAGGTAAAATGGCAGAGACAAAGGCATTAAAGAATATTGTAGCGGTGAATGCAAAGACCCTATCAGAGGCAAGGGAGATATTTACTGGGAAAGGCACATGCTATACCTGTCATGGTGAGAAAGGTAAGGGTGATGGTGAAAATGCAGGCTCCATGAACCCCGCGCCAAGAGACTTTACATATACCCCCTGGCAGAAGTTAAGGACAGATGGTGAGATATTCTGGGCTATTACAAATGGGACAGCAGGGGGAGAAAGCGGCATGCCTCCATTTGGTGATATGTTGAGTGATGAAGAGAGGTGGACACTTGTCAATTATATAAGAGAGTTTGGAAAAACTGGCGGCTTGGCAAATAACAGCAGCATAAAAAATTAAAGGTAAGGGAAGGAGGGTAATTTATGAACAGGAAAATTAGGTTTGGAGTATTATTTCTAATTGGATTGCTGGTTAATTTTGGTATTAGTAATGGCAGCTATGCAGCTGATGAAGTTGCAAAGCTGACAACAGCCCCTGCGGTTCCACCCGCACTTAATAGGGCAGGAGGGGCTAATGTAACTGTAGAATTGGAGACCGTTGAAAAGAAGGGTCAACTGGCAGATGGCGTTGAATATTCATTCTGGACATATGGGGGGACTGTCCCGGGTCCATTTATCCGTGTTAAGGAGGGAGATAACGTTACCTTTAGCCTTAAAAATAGTAAGGATAATAAGAATATTCATTCCATTGACTTGCATGCTGTATCAGGCCAGGGCGGTGGTGCGAAGGCTACCCAAACCACTCCTGGTGGAAAGACATCATTTCAATTTAAGGCATTGAACCCTGGTATATATGTTTATCACTGTGCCTCACCACATATACCCACACATATTGCAAATGGTATGTATGGTCTGATTCTTGTTGAGCCTGAGGGAGGACTTTCAAAGGTAGATAAAGAATTTTATGTAATGCAGGGTGATTACTATACAAAAGGAGGGACAGGTGAGAAGGGCGCACAGCCGTTCTCTGCGGAGAAGGCAAGGGCAGAACAGCCAACCTATGTAAAGTTTAATGCTATGGCTACACCGGGCAATATGAAGGCGAATGTTGGTGACACAGTTCGTATATATGTAGGGAATGGCGGACCAAATCTAACATCCTCTTTCCATATTATAGGTGAGATATTTGACAAAGTATATCCGCAGGGTGCAATGGGCTCCGAGCCTGCAAAGAATGTCCAGACAACATCGGTTCCTCCAGGCGGCGCTGCTATTGTTGAGTTCAAAGTGGATGTCCCGGCTAATTATATTCTTGTTGACCATGCTATATTCCGTGCTATAGATAAAGGTGCTGTAGCAATCATTGAAGGTGCAGGTGCTGAGAATCCTGCTTTATTCAAACCTCTAAAGTAGGCTGTGGTTATAGTGGTGGATATTTACCCCGCACATAAATTATGTGCGGGGTTGATTTATCCCCCTTTTTCTCCCTTTTTTATGAACCCCGTAAGAGACCGAAGGTCTTACGGGGTGAAGGGGGAGGAAGGGGGGTTATCAATTTTTTTATTATTATCTATTGACAATTTATGATTTATGTCATAGATTTTAGCCATTATTAAATTTATCATTGTTAAATATTTAATTTAAAGAGGAGGTGGATTATGAAAAGATATTTTTTTGTTTTCTTGGTCGGATTCTTTTTTGCATTATTTGTTACAGAGGCATTGGCGACAGAGGTAAAGGTTGGCGGAGAAATCAGGGTAAGGGGAGAAAGTGTTGGGAGTGATGGTCCCGGAACAAAGGGAATGGCACTTCAGAGGACCCGTATAAATGTGGATGCTCAGGTAAATGAAACAGTGAAAGCTTATATACAGGTTCAGGACAGCAGGTCATGGGGCAGGGATGGAACAACAAATGGCACAGGCACCTCTGGAGATGAGACTACAACAATAGGGGCTACCGGGGGAACAGTAAAGGTAGATAATCGTGCTGACATTAAGCAGGCATATTTTCAACTTGACAAAATCATTGACCAGCCCCTTTCATTGAAGGCAGGGCGGCAGGTAATGGCATATGGGGAACATAGATTAATTGGTGGTTTTGAATGGTCAAACAATGCAAGGAGTTTTGACGCTGTAAAGCTCATGTACAATGCCGAGACCTTTGGTGTTGACCTCTGGTCAGCAAGGATTTATGAGACCTCTACCACCAGCAGTGACTCTGATTTTAATGGTATTTATGCTACTTATAAAGGCATCCCTTCTAATACAGTTGACCTCTATTACCTTCAGGACACAGTTCCAAAGTCTGCTGTGAGCGGTTCTCCCAATGATGCCAATGATACCAATAAAGGCAGAGATGTATCAACATACGGGCTTCGTTTGAATGGCAAGCTGGCAGACCTTGATTACACCGGTGAGATGGCTCTACAGGGTGGGACCAGGACCAATACCGGGACAGAGGTAAAACAGGAGGCTTCAGCCTATGCTGTGAAGGCAGGCTATACCATACCGTCTGTAATGGGTTTAAGGGTCGGTGCTGAATACGATTCTGCAACAGGTGATGACAGCGGTACGGCTGACAAGAAGGAGGATTTCCAGAACCTCTATCCCACCAATCATTATCTCTATGGTTTTACAGATGATATAAGCTGGTCAAATATGAAGGCATGGGCAGTTGTTGCGAGTCTGAAGCCGGTAGAGGGATTATGGCTTGGGGCTGAGTACTGGAATTATACAGCGGCTAAAGTTGCTTCAGGAGCATCGGATAATCTTGGTAATGAGATGAACCTTATGGCAAGGTATCCGCTCATGGATGCTGTCAAATTGGAAGCTACATGGGTCAGAAGGACAGCAGGAGAGGGCGGTGGAAAAGACTACTATGGTAATTCCCTCGCAAAGGATAAGATCAGCGACTTTATCTATCTTTCAGCCAATGTGGTGTTTTAAATGGTTCACGCAACTACCATATACAAATGTGGTAGCCGCAGGCTTTATGCCTGCGTCGAGTAACGCATCGAAAGATTAATGGAACAATTTATAGAGAGGGGGTGAAGGGGATATGAAAGAGGAGGGGAAGATATCAGGATGGCAGCTCTTATTTGATGATATTTCTATGTTGTTTTTTTTGGGCATAGTAATTCCAACGGTGTTTTATATAGTATGGGGGCTTATGGAGTATGCTAATGCTCCTACTGCTGTTATTACTGGACCGTAATTTTAATGGAGGGAGGATAATATGGCTATAACATCACCTGAAACTTATTGGTGGAAACCGGCTGATAAAGAAGAAAGGCTGTGGATTACAATAGCGATAGTCTGGTGTCTGATTCTGTTTACCATGATGCCGCTCTGGCATATAGTGGGTGGACAGAATCCTTCCTTAGAGCCTTTG
The DNA here is from genome assembly GCA_016194325.1 of Nitrospinota bacterium. GTDB lineage: Bacteria > Nitrospinota > Nitrospinia > UBA9942 > UBA9942 > UBA9942. The sequence continues at coordinate 7,858 of JACQBS010000125.1, forward strand.
AAGATAAGACCGACGGATTATCAAAAGGTAAGTGATGCCTTTATAGAAAAGTATAAGATTGGGGAAGAGGCAGGGATACCTGTTGTCAAGCCGCCTGATGGGGCTGATGTATATTTGCGTGGGCAGATGTGGAACTGGATTCCGATACTTGAGCTTAAGAAGGGTGTGAACTATAAGTTCCATATATCATCAGTTGACCTGATGCATGGGTTTTCACTCATGCCGCTGGTCATGAATTTTCAGATAGTTCCCGGGCAGGATAACATATTAAATTTAACACCCACTTCCTCAGGGACATTCCATATAATATGCAATGAGTTCTGCGGTATAAATCACCATACGATGGTGGGCAAGATAATTGTTAAGGATTAATATTTACCCCTCACCCTATCCTCTCCCCACAGTGGAGAGGGAAAAAAGGAAGGGATTCTTAAAAGGAGGGATTAAAAATGGCAGCAAATGCATTGGAATTCAGGACCTGTCCCATTACAGGGAAGAAGGTCTATGCAACGACCCAGAATTTAATATGGATAAACGCAGTTACATCTGTGGTCTTCCTTCTGGTCGGTGGGTTAGCGGCACTGTTAGTACTACTGACAAGATGGCCTGCAGTTCATCTTCTATCAGCAGATCTGTTTTATAGAATTCTGACCCTGCACCCTATAGCAGCGCTTGTTGCATGGATAATATTCTTTGAGGTGGCGGGGTTGTATTTTGGTTGTTCGGTTTTACTCAATTCAAGAATTGCTGCGCCAAAGGTTGCATGGCTGGCATATTTCCTTATGCTCATCGGTGCTGCAATAGTAGCAGTGCAGATACTCATAGGTAATGCAGATGTGATGTTTACATCCTATATCCCACTTCAGGCATCTCCATTATATTATTTAGGGGTGATTCTTTTTGCTGTTGGTGCCTTAACTGCATGCGGTATCTTCTTTGGAACACTTGCAATAGCAAAGGCAGAGAAGACATACGAAGGGTCTTTACCACTCGTTACATTTGGTTTGTCTGCTGCAGCGATAATTGCAGTATTTACACTTGCAAGCGGGGCCATAATTTATATACCGACATTTCTATGGTCTATTGGGATAATAAAGAACATAGATCCTGCTATGTATAGGTTGATTTTTTGGGCTTTTGGACATTCATCTCAGCAGATAAATGTAACAGCAATGGTCTCTGTATGGTATTTATTAGCTGTGCTGACTGTTGGGGCAAAACCTGTTAACGAAAAGATATGCAGGTCCGCCTTTGTCCTGTATATCCTTTTTATAAATATGGCATCAGAGCATCATCTCCTCACTGACCCAACACTTAGTCCTGCACATAAAATTGCTAACACATCTTACTTTATATATATGGCTGCCCTTGCCAGTATGATTCATGCCCTTGCAATCCCAATGACAGTTGAGGTTGCCCAACGTAAGAAGGGATATACAAAGGGTGCTTTTGAATGGCTTACAAAAGCGCCATGGGGTGAACCCGGTTTCCCTGCCTTGATACTCTCCCTTCTCATATTCGGGTTTATAGGAGGAATCACAGGTATAGTAAATGGAACAGAACAGTTATCTATCAAGTCCCATAATACATGGGCAATGACAGGTCATTTTCATGGGACTGTCGTAGGCGGAACAACACTTGCCTTTATGGGGCTGACTTATTATGTAATCCCCCTTATTTTTAGAAGGGAACTCATAGGGAAGAAATTGGCTACTCTACAGCCATATATATATGGTATAGGGCTTATTATCTTCACACTATCTATGATTGCTTCCGGCACACTTGGTGTTCCGAGAAGACACTGGGATATTACCTTTGCCGACTCTATAATACCGTTCTCATTTGACCCCACGGCGATTCTCTTTGTAACTCTGACGGCATTAGGTGGTTTGCTGGCTATTATAGGAGGGGCAATATTTGTAGGGGTAGCTGTCCTCTCAGTATTCTTTGGCAGGAAGATGGCGCCAAGTGAGGCAAAGTTATTGTAAGCTAACAAGAGATTGCTTCGTTTCGCCCTTGACTATGATTATCAATCATTGTCATAGGGTTTCGCTTCAATGACACATTGGATTTTGCTGTCATTACGAGAGCGCAACTGCGAGGCAATCTCTTTTTAAAGGAGGGATATTTATGGCAGAAGAAAGACATGAGGATTTTCCAGCTCCAGGGTCATTTGTCATTATCGTGATTTTTTTCATTACCTTTGTGCTGTACTACTTCTTAAACTGGAAGTGGCTGTCCATGATCTGGAATATTGGGTAATATATATTCTGGAGTGTAGGTATCCAGAGGAAGAATATTAGATTGCTTCGCTTTGTTCGCAATGACAACCCAACCCTTTCCTCCCCTTATTAAGGGGAGGACTAAGGAGGGGTTATTGCGAGAAGCGGTAGTAAGCCGAAGCCCTGAACAAAGTGAAGGGGACAAAGCAATCTCATTTTTAAAACCTAAAAAAAGCAGGTAAACTTATGAATAGAGAAATTGTCCTTGCATATCCTAAGGAGTCAGTAATGACAACAATCAAGGCATACATTCATATCTTAAAGCTCCGCATAGATATTCTGATTGCATTTAGTGCAATAGCAGGCTATATAATCACAGTCTCAAGAGATGAGTTTAATTTCATCAAATTGTTTCTCCTTACAATATTAACTATTATGGCATCGGCAGGTGCCAGTGCATTCAATCATTACTTTGACAGGGATATAGACAGCGTTATGAGCAGGACAAGAAACCGCCCTATTCCTGTTGGCAATATAAGTTCCTCTAAGGTATTAATGATTGCAAGTATATTAATTCTGGTATCAGTTATACTTTCTTCTTATACATTAAATCTGTTAGTTGCTTTACATTTATTTCTTGGTGCATTTGTATATGTTGTTATATATACAGTATGGCTTAAGAGAAGGAGCAAGCTGAATATCATTATTGGAGGGCTTGCAGGGAGTTTTGCCGTTCTTGCAGGTGGTGCATCTGCAAAGCCTGAAATGTGCCTCCCCCCGATACTGCTTGCGATTATATTATTCTTCTGGACACCCTCCCATTTCTGGAGTTTTGCTCTATTCCATAAGGAGGATTACAAGAATGCAGGTGTCCCCATGCTTCCTGTCGTGGCTGGAGATAGAAAGACAGCCCTTTATATTCTATTGAACACGTTCTTTCTTTTTATTTCTTCCCTGCTCCCGGCATTTTTTGGTTATAGTAAAATATTTTATATTCTTGCTGCTGTTGCCGCTGGAATCTTCTTTATAGCAAGAAATATCCAGTTATTCCTTGATAGCTCCAGAGATACAGCATGGAAGAATTTTAAGGCATCAATGATATACCTGTTTGTAATCCTCTTAGCAGTAATCCTTGACACCAGCATAAGGTAAATGCATGTAAAATTGATTTTTAACATTTCTCTTTTCACAGCCTCATTTTTTTTGCTCGCCAATAATTCTCTTGCCACTGAATACTATAGATACGACATGAAGCAGATGAAGGCGTATGTAAATGCGAGGCAATCTCTTGGGAGAAAAATCGGGAATTTTATCCTGACAGACCATGATGGTATCCAGTTTAACCTGAAGGACTATCTCGGCAAACCCATATTAATTAACTTCGTATATACAAATTGCCCTAATACCTGCAGTGTAAATGCATCAATTATTGCAAAATCTATCACAGAGCTGGGCAGGGATTTGGACGAAAAGGTAAATATAATAACAATCGGCTTTGATTACGAAAGGGATACGCCCCAGAGGATGAAAGAGTATGGAGAGGCATTTACAAAGGATTTTAAATGCTGGCGGTTTGCTGCAGGAGATAAGAAGACAATAGAGCGGCTTACAAATGAGCTTGGATTTTATTATAAAAAGGAAGGCGAGGGATTTGACCACCTCAATATGATTTCAATCATAGACACAAATGGCAAGGTGTATAAACATATAATATACAGCAATGATGAAGAAATTAAAAAGGCACAAGAAAAATTAATTGCAGCATTAGAAAAACTTTTATCGGACAGTGCCGATAAAAAGGATTTTAAAAATATCGGCTTATTAGAGAAAATAAAACTCCTTTGTTCCGAATATGACCCGACAACTTTACAATATAAATTTAGCTACTACTACTTTATTACGAAGTTTATACTGGGGAATATACTGTTTTTCATCCTCCCCCTTTTCGTCCTCTGGAGGAGGGAGATATTATCACTCGTCAAGGGAGGCAAGGGATTTATATTGAGGGTATTTAAAATAACCTGAGTGGATAATGTTCAACTCTGAGGGGTAGCCGCAGGCTTTATCCCTGCGATATAACGCACCCATAAAGGGTGCGGCTACCATGTTGGAGAATGAATTATGAATCATAAAAACCTTTCCATCAAAAAAAGAATCGTATATACAGTTGAAGGTTTGGCAGACAGGATATTTACTCCCCGATACAATCCCTTATACTATCTTGGGATGATATGTTTCTTTCTCCTGACATTGATAGCAATAAGCGGTATTTACCTCTTTTTTTTCTATAGAACCAGTGACCCCTATGAAGCGATTCAGAGCCTTACTGTTAATCAATGGTATGCCGGCGGCATTCTGCGGAGTGTCCACCGCTATGCCTCAGATGGATTGATTTTATTTTTAATCATTCATCTCCTCAGGGAATTTCTGCTCGGCAGATACCGTCAGTGGCGGTGGTTGTCCTGGGTTTCGGGTAATGCCCTCCTTATTGCTTCAATAGCGATGGGAATTATTGGATACTTTCTGGTATGGGATGAGAGGGCACAACTGATTGCTATCAGAACCGCACATCTGCTTGATGATATCCCTCTTTTTATAGAGCCTCCCCCGAGGACATTCCTGAGTATCGCCACGATGAGCAAGATGCTATTTTTTGTATTACTCATTGGTCATGCAATGATATCACTGATTGGAATGGGGACATTGACTGTCATACATATATCAAGAAATGCCCGACCTGCAATAAAGCCTCCAAGGGCAGTCGCTGCTGCAATATTAATTATACTCCTTTTATTATCATTTATCTCACCAGCAACCAATGCATTACCTGTTGATATGGCAAAGATTCCTGTTGATACCCCCTTTGACTGGTTTTACTTATTTATATATCCACTATCATCCATTCTTTCAAGAGGCGCATTCTGGCTTATGACTGTGGGGGGTATTGTTATTCTCTTTATGGCACCGTGGCTTGGCAGTCGCAGCAGACAGCCTATAGCTCAAATAAAATCGGAAAACTGTGTGGGATGCGAGCAGTGCCGCAATGACTGCCCCTATGAGGCTATAAAGATGATTCCGAGAAAGGATGGGAGACCCTATCTCTTTCAGGCAGAGGTAATGAAAAACAGGTGTGCAGGCTGTGGTATATGTGTAGGGGCATGCGGTTCTAACGGTCCCGACCTTCCCAATCTAACAATGGAGCAGATAAAAGAGGAGGTAACAAAACTCCTCTATCTCTCAAAGAAACCGAATGGCAGACCAAATATTGTGGGTCTTGTTTGTGAAAAGAGCGTCAGGGAGGGAGAATTCATAGACACTAAAAATAGAAGTCTAAATGGGATGCCGGATGTATCTATTGTTACATTTCCATGTATTGGCATGGTCAATCACTCTGTTATTGAGTATGCCCTTGAATCGGGTGCAGACGGGGTATTTATATCAGGCTGTCAGACCGGTGAATGTCATTATCGTGAAGGTTCAAAATGGACACAGATGAGATTGAGAACTGAAAGGGCTCCTGTCCCTGTATTAAAAGGTGACATTGATTATTCACGGGTCCGCTCATACTATCTGTCACCGCTTCAAACCAATAGTCTCATAAAAGAGATTGGTATTTTTCAGGGGGAATTGAATAATAGACCCAATAATAGGAGATACAATATTGTTGAGTCTGTCCTGCCGAAAGAAAGAACTTATGGAAAGGCGGTAAAGGTTTTTACGGCTGCTGTTTTATTAATACCTGCTGTCCTAATTCTTTTTCTATCTGTTAAACCTATATACCCTTTTTACAATAAAGATATGTCATTAATAAAATTTACCTTCAAACATGCAAGCAGGCATGAGGAAGAACAGAGGGAATTAACTGCAGAAGAATCAGAGAAGAAACTCAAACACATGAGGAGGTCAAACTCGCCCTTTGCAAAGGTCAGAAGGGTTGGTAAGAGGGAGAGGTTACCGGTTTATGTAGAGATGGAACTGGATGATAAAAAGATATTATCAAAGACCTATTATCCTACAGGTATAAGAAATGATGGTCCCGCCTTTGCCTATGAAGAAATGCTGGTCCCTCCGGGAGTCCATTATATCAAGGTTGGAATGAGGGATTCTAAAGATGAAAATCACTTTGATTATACACATGAGGATAAGATTGAGCTTAAACCTGGAAAGATTACAATAATTAATTTCGTTGAAGAGACAGAAAAAGGGGCTGTAGAAAGAGAAGGCAGATTTGTGGTGAAATAGGAGGGATAAGGTGAGCCATATTTCAGGACAGAGGATACTGCTGCATAAAGATGTCCCTATGAATGATTTCCACTCCTTAGAGACAATTGCAATAGATGATTATCTTTCCAGGGGTGGTTATAAGGGATTATCAAAGGCACTCGGAGAATTAAATCCGGGTGATATTATAGAGGAGGTAAAAAAGTCAGGGTTGAGGGGGCGGGGCGGTGCAGGATTCCCGACCGGGAAAAAGTGGGAACTTGTAGCCGCAGCGAGCGGGGATAAAAAGTATCTCTGCTGTAATGCCTCCGAGGGGGAACCAGGAACATTTAAAGACCGCACACTTATACGCTCAAACCCCCATCAATTAATAGAAGGAATAGCCATCGCCTCTTACGCAATTGGTGCAGGTAAGGCTTATATCTATATTAGTGAAAAATATGATAGAGAAATTTCAATACTTGAAAAGGGATTAAGAGAGGCAAAAGAGAGGGGATATCTGGGTGAAAAAATACCTGAGAGTGAATTTTCTCTGAATATTGAAATCAAGAAGTGCCCTGATAAATATGTTGCAGGTGAAGAGACTGCCATGATGGAGGTAATAGAGGGAAGACCTGCAAAACCATGGCAGAAGCCCCCTTATTATCCTGCCAACAAAGGGCTTTATGGAATGCCGACACTTGTAAATAATACTGAAACCCTGTCAAATATACCACATATCATTTCAAATGGAGGAGATTGGTTTTCAAAAATCGGTTCTCCAAAAAGTCCCGGAACTTTTATCTTTACACTTACCGGAGATGTAAAAAATCCCGGCATATATGAATTATCACCGGGGACTTCTCTCAGAGAGCTTATCTATAATTACGGTAAGGGGCTAAAAAACGGAATGGTCTTTAATGCAGCATTTCCTGGCGGCCCTTCAAATTCACCTGTTACAGAGGCACAGCTTGATACCCTGCTGGATTTTGATTCACTTAAAGGAATTGGTTCAGGGCTTGGCTCAGCCAGTGTAATTATTTTAGGCGACAGCACCTGCATTGCTGATACTGTCCTTGGATTTTCACGATTCTTTATGGAAGAGTCCTGCGGACAATGCCCGCCGTGCCAGATGGGGACAGTTAAGCTCTTCAGACTCCTCCAGAAAATTGAGGATGGCAATGGGGATATGAACGACCTTACAAATATTGAAAATACATGCAGTTTTTTAAAGGGACAGGTGGTATACTGTCATCTTTTAAAAGGGGCAATAAACTCTGTGGAGGGTGCTGTAAAAAACTTTAAAGATGAATTTGAGAGCCATGTCCATGAAAAAAAATGCATCTATAAAGCAGAGAGCACTCTTATTAAAACCTGATAGATCCAATCCAATACAGAAGATATTCCTTTATATTGAAGACTGGGCAAACAGATATTTCACGCCCCGCTACAATCCTTTCTACTACCTCGGGGCAATATCCACCATCCTGTTTGCCATACTATTCATAAGCGGTGTATACCTGTTTGTCTTTTTCAGAACCGCTAATCCTTATCAGACGATCCAATATCTGACCGAAGACCAATGGTATGCTGGCGGTATAATGAGGAGTATCCACAGATATGCCTCTGATGGGTTGATAATCTTTCTCATCCTGCATACGCTGCGCGAATATCTTAATGGCAGATACCGTCACTACAGGTGGCTTGCCTGGATTTCCGGGATAGTCCTTTTTTTTGTTGTCCTGATATTAGGTATCACTGGTTACTGGCTTGTATGGGATGAGAGGGGACAGCTTGTTGCTTTAAAGACGATGGAGATGTTGAACGATATCCCGCTTTTTATAGAGCCTCCATCTCTGGCTTTCATAAGCAACGAAACCCTCAGTGGTATGCTGTTCTTCCTGCTTCACTTTATGCATCTCAGTTTACCCCTCGCTACACTCATCCTGATAGGTATCCATGTTATGAGATGCTCCCGCCCTCTTATTGTGCCTCCTAAAATTATTACAGTTTCCATCGTAATTATGCTTCTTGCTATGTCTATTATTAAACCTGCCACAAGTGTTAGGCCTGCTGATTTGACTATATTGCCCGTAGCTGCCCCTTTTGACTGGTTCTTTTTTTTCATCTATCCGATTAAGTCTATTCTTCCAAAGTCTGTATTCTGGCTGATTGCTGCCGGTGGAACCGTTGTGCTTCTTATAATGCCATGGATTAAGAGACATAGACATGCACCTGCACAGGTTATAAGGGAAAACTGCACAGGCTGCGACCAGTGTAACAAGGATTGCCCATACGGGGCTATCTATATGCAGACAAGGACAGATAACTCCCTTTATAAAATGGAGGCTGTTGTAAAAATAGAAAGGTGCGCTGCATGCGGTATCTGTTTGGGTTCATGTGATTTCAATGCAATAAAGATGGATGGTATAACCGATATACAGGTTAAAGAAAAAACAGGACGGCTTTTGTCTGAAATTTCAGATACCAAAAGTCCAAAGATTTTAGGACTGATATGTGAGTATAGTATAAGTGCAGAACAAATTAATGAGAGCCTCAGAGAAATAGCGAATGTAAGGATAATTTCTTTTCCGTGTATTGGCATGATTCATCCCTCATTTATTGAATATGGGTTAGATTCAGGGGCAGATGGTGTCTTTATCTGGGGCTGTGTAAATGGCGATTGCCACTATCGTAAAGGTAATACATGGCTTCAGTCAAGGCTTGAGGGCAAGAGACCACCGGTTTTAAGCGGGAGTATTGACCGCAGCAGGATAAGGGAGTATTGGTTATCCAGCATTAATACTGATAGACTCATAAAAGAGATAGAACTTTTTGAAATGTCATTGCGAAGAAGCGAAGCGACTGAAGCAATCTCTGAGATTCCTCCCTTTCCCCTGAACTCGTTTCAGGGTCTAAAAGAGATGCCGAGACAAGTTCGGCATGACACTCTTGAAGATAAGAAAGGAATTTTTAAAAGGGGAGCGGTAATTTCTTTTGTAATTATTGCATCTATGTTCAGTATCTTATTTTTATCAGAGATGCCCAAATATCCCTTTTACGATAAGGATATGTCATTAATAAAGTTTGCCTTCAAACATCCAGGCAGGCATAAAACGGAGCAGAGGGAATTGACTGAAAAAGAGACAGAAGATATGCTCAGACACATGAGGAGGACAAACTCCCCCTTTCCCAAAATGAGGATGGTGGGGAAGCGGGAGAGGCTCCCTGCTTATGTAGAAATTGAGATAAATGGTAAGATAATGTTAGCGAAGACATATTATCCAGCGGGGCTAAAGAACGATACCCCTGCATTTGCCTATGAGGAGATACCTATTTTGCCCGGCATACATTATGTCAAGGTCAGGATCAGAGATTCAAAAAGGGAGGAGGGTTTTGATTATACCTATGAAAAGGAGATTGAAGCAAGGATAGGAAAGGTTACCGTAATAAATCTATTCCAATAAGACAATCTCCCCGCCCGAATCTATCCAGTTCTTTATCCCGCCGTGGAGGTTCTTGATTTTGCTGAAGCCAAGATTTGTTAATATTTCACAGATTTTTTTTGACCTTTCACCATCCTCTGAATAAATGACTATATCCTTTAACATCTCGTTTTTCAGCAACTTGGTCATTGTCTTCATGCTTGTATAGGGAAGGTTTGCAGCGCCCTTGATATGCCCTTTCTTGAAATATTCCTTAATCCTTGTATCAATAATAATAAGTTCCTTATTCTGATTCATCATCTCAAGAAGTTCCTTCGGCAGGATTGTTGAGTATTCATATTTAGGTAAACTGCTGCGCCATATATCCGATGTCTTGATTATAAATAGTATGGCGCCAAATAGCATAGTGAAAATGAAGATGGCAGCATATTGAAGGTATATCTTCTTCTTCGTGTCCATTTTCCCTCCTCATTCATAGTTAATAATTTAGATACACATTCTATAGTATCCCTTAATGAAAGTCAAAAAATTTAAGGATATTGCCTAATTATTGCTTAAAATTATTTTCTTAAATTCCCTTAAATCTCTATCTTTTATTTCGCCGCTCTCCTTTAACCTATCATATACATCTTCAGGGTCGCTATGAATCATCTCAGATATTTCCCTGACTGACTCTATATAAGAATTTACTTTTTCAGCCATAATAGATTTTAAAATAAAGGGGAGGTCTTTTGCTATCCTGCCGACACCTTCATTCTCCTGGGTTAAATAAAAATCTATATCAATCTCTAATAACTCATTCTTCTCTTTATATTTTAATACTAATACCCACTCCCCTGATAATCTGACTGGCACTCCAACGCCTACTGTATAAATATAATTTCCTTGATATATCTTTTCTCTATCTTTTTTATAAACTATCTTTAAGCCGCCTGTAAAACCATGACCATCATCATATTGAAAATACCCCCTCTCTGTCCCCCCCTTATTAAGGGGGGGATGAAGGGGGGGTAAAATTTGGTAGTTGCCAATACCAAGCTCAGTTAAAATTGTTGATGTCAGGACGGGTCTGTCAAGGAGATAATTGAAGGTAGTAGTGTTTGTTTCAATCTCTTCGTCTCTCCATTTGAGGAATACATTTTCTTCATTGATAATCTTTTGAATCATATCTCTATCCTTTGCAGGAATAGCCTTAAATGATATTGTGAGCTTACTATCACCTTCATCTGCAAATCCTTCAACTGCAGCCAATGAAAAGGCTAAGAAACTAATTTGAAACCACAGATACACACAGATAAACGCAGATAAAAACTTAAAAAATCTTTTTCTATCTGTGTTCATCTGCGTCCATCTGTGGTTGCTTTTACAGTTTTTTGGTTGTTGCATTGCCATGCTGTGTTCATCTGTGGTTAATAGTATCTTCCCTATCTCCTGAATATATTTCTAAGGACAAACCAGAGGTTTTCCTTCCTCTCCCTTATTCTTCTTATAGTATATGGCATCCAGTATGTCCCGTAGGGGACATAGATTCTGACTCTATATCCCTCAGTAATTAATCTTTCCTGAAGGTCTCTCCTTATGCCGTAGAGCATCTGGAATTCAAACCTGTCTTTGGATATGTTGTTTTCCTTTGCATAGGATTTTGCAATATTAATTAATCGTTCATCATGAGTGGCAATTGCAGGATAATTTCCCTTTAAAAGTAGTTTCTTCGCCATCTCTTCATAGTTTTTATTAACATCCCTTTTATCAGGAAAGGCAATATCAGGAGGCTCTTTATATGCCCCCTTACATAGTCTTATGCGGTGCCGATTTTCTATTGCACAAATTATATCTTCTTTGCTGCGGTAGAGATACGACTGGATTACCATCCCTATATTTTGAGGATAAACTCTTAGAACCTTTTTAAAGGTATCAATAGTCTTCTGAGTATATCTGGAACCCTCCATATCTATCCTTACAAAATTTTTATGTTCAATTGCTGTTTTTACAACCTTCACAACATTTTCATAGCAGTATGAATCATCAATATCAAGCCCCATCTGTGTAAGTTTTAGAGAGACATTAGAATTTAATCCAAGTGTATTTATATTTTTCAATAGTTCAATATAGGAATCCCTCGCCTTCTCAGCCTGTTCTTTATTTGTAACACTCTCACCCAAAATATCTATCGTGACGAGAAATCCTCTGTCATTCAACCTCTTTACAGCCTCTTTTGCCTGTTCAAAGGTCTCCCCTGCAATAAATCTCCTCGCCAGAAAGAGAAAAATATTCATAACAGAAGTCTATTAGAATGAGGGCATTATAGTCAAGACTTATAAAAATAATAAGCGACTCTGAACTTGACAGAGAGGCTAAAATTGGATAAATTAGCTTAAATCAATGGTGAGCGTAGCTCAACTGGTTAGAGCACTGGACTGTGGCTCCAGTGGTTGAGGGTTCAAGTCCCTTCGCTCACCCCATTTTAAACCTAATATTTTATGGGGTTTATAACCCTCGTATCTTTCAAAGTTAATATTATTAAGTATTTCAAGCCTTATCATCCCTCAAACCCCTGTCTATTAATGGATTGAAGCCCTATCCCCTATCTCAATTTGGGTCTCCTGTGACTTGACTGTGCCTAAATTGTGCCCATTTGTGATAGTAGCCCTCTCCTGATGATACTCTGTAACCTTCCTTGATGCCTTCTTTAAGTCATCCTCATTAACTATGTTATATCTTTCAAATACGGTTCTGGTTCTGTGTCCTGATACCATCATTGCCACCCTTTCAGGGACTCCAGCCCTTACCATATTCCTTACTGCTGTCCTTCTGAAGTCGTGAGGCAGTTTACTGATCTTCCCCTGATTTGATGGACACATAGAAGAGTTTGTATAATGAATAAGAAGGAGTGGGAAGACATGGAAAAAGGAGAAGTAAAACATCGCAGCTATGATGTAGGATTTAAGAAGGAAGCGGTGCGTTTGGTAGCAGA
>JACQBS010000126.1 GCA_016194325.1 Nitrospinota bacterium
AATAAAAGATAAAAATCTTGACTTTGCAGGATATGGCAAGTAGCATGATATTGATTTCATGAATAAAAAGGGGGTATTTGATGAAGACTGCAATCAATTATAAAGAAGATTTGATTAACCTGACAAGAGAACTGTCCTCAAACAAGGTCAAGGAACTGTTGGATTTTGCCGAATTTCTTAAGGTCAAGGCATCAGGCTTCAGTTATAAGAAAATTCCCCACAGTGCTGAATATATAAGAAAAATGAGGGCAGAAGACGGTAAAAGGTTGAAATCCAGCAAAAACTTTGTAGAAGAACTTCTTGAATGGCAAAGGTCAGACTCTTAGTTGACAGCGATATTATCATTGACTATCTCAAAGGAATAAAGCAGGCACAGGAACTTTTCCGCTCTACCGAAATTATTCTTTATTGTTCTATCCTCAGCAAAAAAGAACTTCTTTCCAAGCCTGGTTTAAATACTTCCGAAAGGAAGAAAATCATAAGATTACTGAATAGATTAAAGGTCTTGAAGGTTGATGAGGACATTCTGGCTAAATATACACTGCTTGTGAATCAGTACGGAGAAAACCATGATTTCTTTGCGGATTATATTATAGCAGCAACAGCGTGGGCAAAATAATTACCGCTGCTTACAAGGAATGTCAGCCATTTCGAAAAGATAAAAGAAATCGTTCTTGCACCGTCTTATCAAGAAAGAACATAGGCTCTGTTACCACGATTGATGAACTGATAAATGGGAGAGGACCCTTTGCCGAACTCGGAGAAGATATTTTTGATGACTACTGGATGTATTATCTCACAAAAGACATGGCAAAGGCAGTTGACCTCAAAGGTGCACCGTATAGGAATTTGAAGGAGTATAGGGAATATAAGAAGTTGAAGAAATGAGGATTAAGGAGTTTTAATAGGCGTCCCATTTCCCTGTTATAGATGCAATGTTTGAGCATAAACTTTGTGAAATTAACGAGATAAACAAAATGTCAAAGGTATTTTACTGAACCACGTTTTTAAGAATAACAAAAGAGAATTGGCATGAAAAAACGACAAAGTAAAAGAATTGTTATTGAGAAAATATTCTTGGTTCTATCGGTTATTTTATTTATTACCTACTACTGGGAATATGTAGCATATATTCTCAGAATATTGTGGCAATGGGCTTACAAATATCATAAAGAAATAGAATTTATTAAAAATATAATTGAAACCGCTCCAATTGTTTTCTTAATCGTTTTTTTTATATGTCTTGTTTTAATTTATATGATTTGGGGCAAGGGTATTAAGAAGGCTATTAAAGATTTTAACAAGATACGGCATAAGTCTGAAAAGTCTCCTCCTCCACTCCCGTCCAAGTCTCCTGCAATTTTTCCGGTAGATGATATGGAAGACTTAGAAAAGATAGCCATATCTGGTTATCCATTTATGGAGAATACTGTAAGAGGGAAACCATTTGGCAAATCTGTTGAAACAAAGAGTTGGAGTGATATAAAAAAGGAGATTGATTTCTCTAAACTACAGCCTATTGACCTGTCACTCCCACACAGAGTATTCGTTATTACAGGTAAACATGGTGATGGAAAAAGCACCTACATGCTATGGAATATAGATAAACATCTTATAGAAAAGAAGAGGACGTTTAATAAGGTTGTTTTCCTCAATCACAAGATAGATACCTGCTCCCAATGGGCAGACGAATTAATAGATTGTATTCCCGAAAAAACCCTTCTTGTTATTGATTCCTTATGGAGAGAGTCAGACCACGAAGATGATTTTAAGATTCGCTGCAAGCATTTGTTCACATTGGCTTTTGAAGGAGTCCAGATAGGTGAAAAAACAGTCGGCCCTTTTAAAGTGCTAACAACGATAAGAAAAGACGAATATGACGACCTTTTAAAAATGAGAGACTTTGCTTGGCTTGCTCATAGCCCTCCTTTTGAATACCAGATCCTCCCTGAAAATCTGGATTTTGAAAAAATTCTCAAGAATTATTTAGCGTCTTACAATGTGCAAAATGATATTCCCACGGATAAAGAGAAGGAGGCTATTGAGATATTAGTTTGCAAAAGCGAAGGGTCGCCATTTTATATACGACATTTATTTGAGTCTCTGAAAGAGAATAAACAAAACTTTTCTGAACAAACTCTGGCGCTATGTCCTGTCGGAGTTGTCAATTTAATATGGGAAACAATAACTAAACGATACTATGTAGAACATGATACCGTTATTCCGTTCTTATTATTGTTACTCTCACGCTCTGATATTAGTTTCTCTTCTCATTTCTTTGATTTCGTTATAAAAAAATTTGTAGCGGAAAATAAAACAATGATCTCAAATAAGGTGGAGGGCCTGAAGAAAAGATACTTCCAATACTCTTTTGGTGCCAGTGATATAAAACCTACTGAAGATGTTTCATGTTTTGCACTGGATAGTCACTGGAAGATGAGTATTAGAAGAGGATTAGAAAAACCTAATGATATTTATTCAGGATACCAAGGTGCCGTTACTTTTTACAAGCACATATCAGATGCTCAGTTTGGACATTTAAAGGAAGAAATTGCTAAAGAAATAGAAAATCATGTTAAGGAAGGATTTAAAGATAAGGCAGACGCTTTTTTATGTGTTGACCTTGCTAAATTATCAGAAAAATACCTTAATACCGCTACCGAACTTTATACTCAATTTATCAATACCAATACATCTAAACTTCAACAAGATTACATCAAATATGTCCAGGAGGAACTTTATGAATTATGGATAACTAATGCATGGAAATACAGGAAAACCCATAATGTTGATGAAGTCATTACTTGCTATGAAAATGCTTTTAATAAATTAGGCGTAAAAAGTCATAGAAAACAGATTAGCGCTTATGCCTATTTTATAACAAGGAATGTCTTACCGGTTTTTACATATGGCAGTCGAGAATTTAAAGAATGGACTGAAAGAGCAGAAAGTCTATATAAAGAAGTCATATCTCTTGAGCCAAGTGATAAGATAAGCTGGCAAACATTTGCTTTATTTTATCAGGATTTAGACAAATATCAAGAATCTGAGGAGTGTTTTGAGAAAGCCCTTCAAATAGACCCAAACCATATTCCAACCTTACAGGCTTATGCAATTTTTCTCAAAGAAATGGGAAAAACAGAATGGGTTAGAGATACAACAAAGGCTTTGGATTTTTATAGAAGAGCCGAAGAGCGGTTCATAAAAGCAAAAGAAATACTGGAAAACAAGAAACAAAATCTACCACAAGAGGAAATAAAAGAGGTTGAAAAAAGATTACTGAATGCATATGCCCTATTCTTAATAGATAAAACAGAATGGTGCAGGGAGTTAGATGAAAGGATAAAAATAGATGGAGAGATTGATAAACTTTTAGAGGGATTGTTGAACAAATACCCTGATCATGGCCCAAGTATAAATGTGTATGTCAGATTTTTAATGGGATATGCAAGGATATTACCAAAATATAAGGGTAAGGGTGGTAAGAATCTTGAAAAGGCTGAAAAACTTCTTACAGAATTTATAGAAAAGAAAAACAAAGAAGATATTTCTTATTTTATGTCTCTTCATATCTTGGCTACTTACTCATATAGACAAAAACCTTCATTTTATAAGCAACTCATAAATTTTGAACAAGTGGAAAAACTTTTAAAAGAATCTTCACAGAGTTTTAATTCAAGGCATAACTCAATTGTTTATAATGAATTGGGGCAGGTATATAGCAGATGGGCAAATATTTTCAGGAAAAACAATAAACAAGAATATAATGGGAAAATGGAGTTGGCTGATTTGGCTTATCAGAAGGCGATGGAGCTTCCAGAAAATCAACATACAGCGATTCACTTAAGCAAAGTTTATTTTAATTATGCATTCTATCTTAGATATAAAGATGATAGAAATAAGCAACTTGAATGGATAGATAAAGCCATCAAAATTGCTCAAAAATTTGCGTATAACCCGTTTAATCATTATTATTCACTTACTAATTTGGGCGATGAAATGCTAAGAGAAGGGAATATAAAACAGGCAATGTTAGTTTTTACAAATGCACAGGAGATAGGAACACGTCTTAGCATTGTTGTATGGTATGCCATTTTTAAATTGGGTGAGATTTATAAACAAGAAGGCGACGTAGAAAAAGCATTAGAACATTATCTTGAATCTGCTAAATTGGAAAACTCTTCTCAAGGTTATGGGACAAGAAGAGATTCAATTAAACATTTGATGAAAGATTACGATGATTATATAAAGCGTAGATACCTCTATAATGAGTGCATTAAAGCCCGTATAGAATGTTCAAAGAGTGCGTATGAACTTAACCCCGGGGATTACAAAAACTGTGGTGATTACGGAGAAGACCTGTTAAAGATGAAAAAATATGAAGAGGCTATACCAATATTAAAACAAGGTGCTGCTCTTATACCGCAAGCCGTTAGATTGAGCGATATTGAAAAAAGAGGGAAAATTAGCTGGCTTTATCAAGAAATTGGGTTTTGTTATCAACATATAGGAGAACATCAAGAAGAAGCAGAAGAATATTTTGATAAAAGTGCAGAAATAGAAGATACTGCCATTGGTTATTTCAAACATGCGGATAGGATGTTTCGTTTCGGAAAATATAAAAAAACTCTGGCTTCATTCAAAAAATTCATAGACAAATTCCCTTCTTGTGAAGAAGATAAAAAAGAGGATATATTTCTAAATCTGGCAACCACTTTAAATAATATAGGGGAATGTTATGAAAAATTGAATAGAAAAGATGAGGCAATTTTAGCATGGAAAGATTATGCTAATGTTTCATCTTATCACAAGCCAGAAAATGGATCTTATGTATTTGGATTGATCGGAAACAAATTAAATAAAAAAGAGAAATCTCTTGAAGCAAGGGAATGCTTCATTAAATCAATTAGAACAAACCAGAGAAATGCGAAAAACTGGAGCCAACTCGGAGAGATAAATAAACGGTTAGAAAAATGGCACGAGGCTATGATTTGTTATGAACTTGCACATACGTTAAATAACGATATGAGAGACAAGGATGGCTATCAATCTTGTAAAACTAAAGATGAGCAATCCCCCAAAGTGTATAATAATTCAAATATAGAAGATTTGGTTGATCAAGCTGTTATAGAAGAATTACAAAATAAGTCTGATGACGCATTGGGATATTATAACAAGGCTTTGACCTTATTAGATGAACAAGAAGATAAAGCTACTGCTTCAAATTCAAAATGCTATAGATTTATTGCTGATGCATTTTGTAATTTAGGCAAGCGTAACGATGCTTTAAAACTTTATGAAGATAAAGTAAAGAATATTGTGGAAGGTCTGGAGAAAATTGTGGTGGAGGCTATCATATGGTTTACTTACAAATGAAAGGCTAATCGATTATATAGGTAATTGTTCTTTTAACAATCCTACTGGCAGAAAAGTTGGAGGTTTCTTGAATGTTGAAATCTAATAAACAACAGATGGTTTTAATAGAGGATGACCCAACCTTCCCTTCAACACGCTTTCAGGGCAGCAAACTCAAGATAGTTGACTGGATTTATAATGCTATTAAGGGTTTAGATTTTAATACTGCCCTCGATGCCTTTGGCGGCACTGCGTGTGTTGGTTATATGCTAAAGGAGAAAGGGAAGAAGGTTACATGCAATGATATATTGAAGTTCAATTGGCTTATTGCTTCAGCACTCACAGAAAATGACAAGGTTAAACTTACAGACAACGAGGTTGATTTGCTCCTTACAAGACATAGTGAAATTAAATACCCGACTTTTGTTTGTGATACCTTTAAGAATATTTATTTTGCCGATGAGGAAAACCAATGGATTGATATGGTCGTTACAAATATCAGCTTGCTTGATGATATTTATAAAAAAGCCCTTGCCTATTTTGCACTTTTTCGATTTTTAAAAATTACTAAAAATGATATTGGATTATGAAAAAGCTGAATATATATCTTGATACCTCAGTCATTAACTTCCTTTTTGCAGATGATGTTCCGGAATTCAAACAGATTACTGAAGATTTTTTTGAAAACTATGTTAGAAAGGGCAAATATCTTGTTTACATTTCAGAGGTTGTAATCGCAGAGATTGAAAAGACAAAAGACGAAGACAAGAAGAAACTCCTCCTCGGTGTTATTGAGAGATATTCATTGAAGATTCTTATCCTTAATAAAGCCTCTGATGAGCTTGCCAGAGTTTATATCAGAGAAAAGATTATTCCTCCAAAAAAGTTAGAAGATGCACAGCATATTGCTATTGCTACCTGCAATCAGATAGATATTCTCTTATCATGGAATTTTAAGCATCTTTCCAATATCCAAAAGCAAATTGATGTTAAAATAGTAAATGAGAGGGAAGGATATTTTTATCCTTTGATTTTGACTAATCCGATGGAGGTTGTTTATGAAAACGATTGAGAAAACAGTTCCTATATCAAAAGCACTCTCCGAAGTCTGGGAATGGAAGGATGAGGTATATAAAGATATAAAAAATATGTCCTTTGAAGAGAAGCGGGAATACTATGAAAAGAGCTTAAAAGAAGCTGTAAAGATACTCAATGGGAAGCTAAAAGCTAACCCTGACGGCAGTTACTCAATAGTGTATAAAAATGGGTAGAAAGGCAATAGTTCTTTCAAGCGGGGGGATAGATTCTACAACTGCAATGGCAATTGCAAAGACAGAAGGATATGAAATCTATTCCCTGAGCTTTAATTATGGTCAGAGACACTCTTTTGAATTGAAAAAGGCTTCTGAAGTTGCAAAATTTTTTAATGCAAAAGAGCATCTAATTATTGATATAGATTTAAGAAAGATTGGCGGCTCCGCCCTTACTTCCGATATTGCTGTTCCGCAATCCGCAATCCGCAATCCGCAATCCGCAATCCCTGTCACCTATGTCCCTGCAAGAAATACAATCTTTCTCTCATTTGCACTTGCATGGGTTGAGGTGCTTGAAGCTGAAGATATTTTTATTGGGGCAAATGCAATAGACTACAGCGGTTATCCTGACTGCAGGCCTGAATATATAAGTGCTTTTGAAAAGATGGCAAATCTCGCAACAAAGGCAGGTGTTGAGGGGAAAAGCCATATAAAAATCCACACCCCTTTAATCAATCTTACAAAAGGTGAGATAATAAAAAAGGGGATATCACTCGGAGTTGATTATAGTCTAACATCCTCCTGTTACAGTCCTGATAAAGATGGAAATCCCTGTGGTCTCTGCGATAGCTGTCAGTTTAGATTAAAGGGTTTTAAAGAGGCAGGCATAAAAGACCCGCTCACATATAAACAATCATAATAGAACGCTGATTTTCGCAGAAAAATGAAGACTGAACACGAATTTCACGAATATACAAATATCACGAATAAATCTAATTTGTTTTCTTTTATTGATTTGTGTAATTCGTCCATTTGTGCCATTCGTGTTTAAGCCTTTTAATAATCTGCGTTCACCTGCGTCCAATTTATTTTATGAAATTAAAAGAGATTCTACAAAAGCTACCCACAAAGCCGGGTGTCTATATCATGAAAGATGATAAAGGACATATCCTCTACATCGGGAAGGCAAATAATTTAAGGTCAAGGGTAAGGTCATATTTCAGAAAATCTGCCTCACTATCACCAAGGGTAAAAAACATGGTCTCTCTAATTGCAGATATGGATTATATTGTTACAGAGAACGAGGTGGAGGCATTAATTCTTGAAAGCAATCTGGTAAAGAAACACAAGCCTAAATATAATGTAATTTTGCGGGATGACAAACACTATCCATACTTAAGGCTTGCAACTGAGGAGATGTATCCATATCTTTCCATTGTCCGAAGGGTTAAGAAAAATAAGGGCATGTATTTCGGTCCTTATACATCTCCAAAATCCCTCCGTAAGACCTTAATACTAATACATAGAATATTTCAACTGCGCCAGAGCAGAGACTCATTGGATGGCAGACCTAAAAGAAGACCATGTCTAAACTATCAGATGGGCAGGTGTCTTGCACCATGTGCAGGATATGTGAAAAAAGAGGATTACGAAAAAATAGTCAGAGATATTGTCCTCTTCCTTAAAGGGAGAAATGATGAACTCCTGAATAATCTGAAGAGAAAAATGGATGAGTTATCAGAAAACTTGAGATTTGAAGAGGCAGGGAGGACAAGAGACCAGATTTCAGCAATAGAAAGGATAATGGAGAAACAGAATATCATATCCACAACCCTTGAAGACGAGGATGTAATAGCCATTTATAGAGATGGGGAGAAAGCAAATATCCAGCTTTTATTTATCAGGGGCGGGAAGTTCATAGGTGATAAGAATCTTCTAATCCCCCTGCCCCCCCCTTTAGTAAAGGGGGGCGGGGGGGCTTATATAGATGATACAGAAATTCTCTCATCCTTTGTCAGACAATATTACAGCGGTGATGTATTCATTCCAGAAGAGATTATCTTAGAAAAAGAGATAGATGAGATGGAAATTGTAAAGGAGTGGCTTTCTGAAGAAAGGGGTGGAAGGGTTGAGATAGTCGTTCCTCACAGGGGGAGAAAGAGAGGGCTTATTCACATGGCAAAGGAAAATGCAGCAATCTCTCTTAAGATGACACTTGATTCAGCAGATTTAAGAATGGCTGCACTAAAAGATTTAAAGACAAGGCTAAATTTAAGTAAATTGCCATTAAGGATTGAGGCTTTTGATATTTCAACCATCATGGGGGCATCGGCAGTAGGCTCAATGGTTGTATTTATTGATGGAGAGCCTGCAAAAAATTATTATAAAAGATTCAGGATAAAAACAGTGGCTGGCATGGATGACTATGGAATGATGAGAGAGATAATCTTGAGGAGATACAGTATAAAGACAGCCACCAGCCACCGGTCACCAGTCACCAATGTTTTGCCTGATTTAATAATAGTTGACGGTGGAAAGGGGCAGCTTAATACCCTGAATAATGTATTGAAGGAACTTTCAATTGCTGATGTGGATACAATAGGGATTGCAAAGGGTGAGGACAGAAATAATCCAGAAACAGATACGATATATGTTACAAGTTACAAGTTACAAGTTACAAGTTTAAACATGGAACATATATCACCCTTGCCCCTTGCCCCTTGCCCCTTGCCCCTTGATTCACCGGGGAGACACCTGATTCAAAGAATAAGGGATGAGGCACATCGCTTTGCCATTAAATATCACAGGGAATTGAGGGGTAAGGAAGGAATAATGTCTGAACTTGACGAAATCTCTGGTATAGGTATAAAGAGAAAGAGGACACTGTTAAAACACTTTGGCAGTCTTAAAAAAATAAAAGAGGCATCTGTTAAAGAACTTGCCGTAGTTTTACATATAAGTGAAAAATCAGCTATGGAACTACACGAGAGACTTCTATGAACCTTTCAAAATGATACGAATGGGCAAATTATCTATGTAATTCGTGTCCCAAGGATGTTATAATTTTGTATGTACAAATATAAACATGCACTTGCCTTATATCCATATTTCAGGGATTCTACATCCATAGTCGGACTCTTCCCCCCGACTGGAATTGAATATATTGCAACAAGCATGAAAGACCTTGTCGGGAAAGTAACCCTTCTTGACCTTAGGCATGAGAAGGAATTTCAGGATATAAACAATCTTAGGGATTTTGTTAAAAAAGAGATTGACCTTTTATGTATCAGTATTATATGGAGCTATGGTTTTAAAGAAATCTGCGAGCTTATCTCAAAATTGCCTAATGAAATTCCAATTGTAGTCGGAGGATACAAGGCTACTGAGGAGGTTGAGTATCTTTTTGAAAGATGCCCCAATATTGATGTAATTGTAAGGGGTGAAGGAGAGGAGACAATCAAAGAGTTCGTTAAAGGCGTGCCTTATAAAGATATTCATGGTATTTCATATAGAGAGAATGGCAATATAGTCCATAATAAAAACAGACCACTGACAGATGTTAATACTATACCTTTTCCTGACAGGAGTTTAAGAAGGATTATTTACCATTTTGTATCACACGGCATAAAAATAACAAACCTGACATTTGACACAATCCTGACTACAAGGGGGTGTCCTTACAAATGCAAGTTTTGCACATTCAGTTTAAACCCTCTCGGACAGAAAAGGGAATACATAGAGAGGTCTCTTGAATCCGTAATTGAGGAATTAAAGACCATCTCCGCTGATATCGTATTATTTTCTGATGACAACTTTTTTACAAATCCAAAGAGGAGTGAAAAGCTGTGCGACCTCATTATTGAAAATAATATAAAAAAGAGATTTATTGTCCAGACCCGAATAGAGATTACAAGACAACCCCAACTTTTGGAAAAGGCAGAAAAGGCAGGCTTTAAGCTGTTTTTAGTCGGCATAGAATCTCCCCATGACAGAATTTTAAAGCAGATTCAGAAAGGTTTCACCCAGCAAAAAATCAGGGAAGCGTTTAAGGTATTCAATAAATACAATTTCTATATACATGGTTATTTCATATACGGAAACATAGGGGAGACTGAGGATGAGATGGTTTATATAGCAGAATTTGCAAAGGATTTAAAATTAGATTCAATAACCTTCCAAAAATTGAGAATAGAAAAATATTCACCCCTTACAGAATTGGTTGCTAAGATACCGGGCTACCATTATGATGAATTGGGCGGTCCCCTCTATTCTGACCAGTACACTCTTGAAAAATTAAAAAAGATAAGGGATAGGATTAAATTCAGTTTTTACAATATGAGGCAGATAAAGAATATAATTAAAAAGGCTTACAAGATTGGACTTCTTACAACGCCTGATTTTATACTGTTTTTACTCTCGCTTCCTAAGTTGATTTTTAAAATGATAAGGAGAGAAATTCAGAAAAAGAAGGGCTTTGCATTTATAAGAAGTTGAATGCTATGCCCTCTTCTGTAAAATTGCCTGAATTACAGCCTCTGTGGCGAGCTTATCTTCCACAAATGCCTGTCCTGACAGTCTCCATATAGTCCCCCTCTGTTTTATAACGTTTAGCTCAATCCTGAGGGTATCTCCCGGGACTACAGGCCTTCTGAATTTCGCTTCTTCAATGCCAGTGAATAAGGGGATATATTTATTTAACTCTCCCTTCATAGCCTCATCCTGAGACTGTCTGACTGAATAGAATGCCAGTATTGCCCCAAGCTGTGCCATTGATTCAACTATCAATACACCGGGCATTACTGGAAAATCAGGGAAATGTCCCTGAAAAAACGGCTCATTTGCTGTAACACACTTTATGCCTGCTATCCGCTTCCCTGCCTCTATCTCCGTAACCCTGTCAACTAATAAAAATGGGTAGCGGTGGGGGATATATTTTTTAATTTCGTTTATATCCATCATAAATAAAGTTGCAAGTTGCAAGCTTCAGGTTTCAAGTTTTTCATCTTTCATCTTGCATCTTGCATCTTGCATCTCCTCAAGTTTCCTTACTCTTTTAACTAACTCAGGGAGTTTAGTAAGTCCTGCCTGAATCCTTTTCCACTGATTATGTTCAATTGCAGGAATACCTGAATATACACCTGCTTCTATATCTCCTGTAACACCCGCCTTACCCCCCAGAATAACACCATCCCCGATATTGAGATGGTCAGCCAAACCCACCTGTCCTCCCATAACAACATTCTTGCCTATATTACAGCTACCCGAAACCCCTGTCTGACCTGCTATTACAGTATTATCTCCTATCGTAACATTGTGTGCAATCTGGACAAGGTTGTCTATTTTAACACCTTTCTTAATTATAGTGCTGCCCAATGTTGCCCTGTCTATACATACATTCGCACCTATCTCCACATCGTCTTCAATTATCACATTCCCAACCTGAGGAATCTTTTGATAAACTCCATTATCATCCTTCACAAATCCGAAACCATCACTCCCTATAACAGCACCGCTGTGAATTATAACATTTTTTCCGACAATCACATTGTGATATATACTTACATTTGAATAGACAATTGACCCTTCAGCTATCCTTGAATCTCTTCCTATATATGTAAATGGATATATGACAACTCTGTCTCCGACCACAACATTATCTTCAATACATACAAAAGGGTGTATCGTAACATCCCTTCCAATATTTTTTGTCTTAATCAATGACCGGGGGCTTATACCTTTTAAATTATCATGGACAGGATAAAAAAGTTTTAGAAGTGAAATTAATGATAAATAAGGGTTCTTTACAATTACAAAGGACTTCTCTATTAAATCTTCTTTATCTAACCCTTCCTGTAAAATAACAGCCGATGCCTTAGAATGTTTCAACTCAGACAGATATTTCTTTTTTGAAACAAATGTAATATCTCCATTCACTGCCCTCATTATTTCAGCAACACCTGTAATATCAATATCAGGGCTGCCATTCAATCTGCCATTAAGTATCTTTGCTATTTCACCAAGTTTCATTTCTTCTGCTCATCATATCTCTTTATCAATTTATCTGTAAGGTCTATATTGTCAGAGGCAAAAAGGACAATCTCGCCTTTTTCAAGTATGACCGTAAATCCTTCCTCCTGTCCCATCTTCTGTGCCAGTTTAATCAGTTCAGAGACTATCTTGGCTGTCATCTCCCGCTCCTTTATCATGATATCCCTTCTTGTATCCTCTTTATACCTGTCAAAGTCTCTTCCTCTCCTTCTGTATTCTTCAGTCTTTCTTTCCCTCTCGGATTCCTTCATCATAAAACCCTGTTTGCTCAGTTCCTCTTCCAATTTTTTAATCTCTTCTTCCCTTTCCTTAAGTATTACATTTTCTTTTTCAATATCTTTTTTGAGCTTTTCCAGTGCAGTCTTGCCTGTATCGGACTGATTCAGTGCCCTCTGAAGGTCTACATAACCTATCCTCAGAGATTCTGCCCTCAAATCAGATACACCAAAAAATATAAAACCTGCTGATATAATAACTGCTAATATTTTTCTCATAAATCCCCCCCCATAAAAAGTATCAAAGTGTCATAGTATCAGAGTATTTAAAGGCTTTGACTCTTTGACACTCTGACACTTATTTTCAGAATGCCCTTCCTATAGTAAAATGAAATTCACTTGGGCTCTCACCCTTCTTCTGGTCCAATTTAAATCCCCATGCAAAACTTATTGGACCTATCGGGGAATAGAACCTGACTCCGAATCCCCATGCATGTCTCATGCTCCCAATATCAAAATCATTACTTGTAGTCTTGGATAGATCGCCCTCTTTCCCATATACATTCCCCCTGTCGTAGAATACAACTCCCCTCACATATCTTGTGAACGGATATAGGAATTCGGTATTCAAAAGTAGAAGAGACCTGCCGCCAATAGACTGCCCTGCTGCATCCCTCGGGCCTACATCGTTAAAATTAAAACCCCTTAAAGACTCAGGGCCTCCAAGGAAAAATCTCTCAAATATGGGCAAATCCTTTCCGCCATGCCCATCGGCATAACCTATCTTTCCATGAACCATGAATACTAAATTCCACCACAGAGGATAATACCAGCTTTCTTCCCCCACCAATTTATAATAGTTTATAATCCCGCCAAGCGGGCCGCCTGCATAATCTCCATTTAGGTATTGCCTTGAGCCTTTTTGCGGATTAAAAAAGTCATCCCTCGTATCCCTTGTAACAGAAGGGGTAATACTGCTTGTTGTCCTGTCCCCCTCCTGTGAAAGGAGAAAGGATGATGCAACATCCCTATTACTTATATATATTTTAACAAGCTCATATTTGTAAGAAATATTTCCCCATGTATATTCACCCAGTGATTTGCCAAGCCTCACACTCCCGCCGTTGTTCTTTGATAAATAGCTGAAATAATTCCTTTCTGTATTAAATAAACTTAAGCCTGCAAGGAGTTCCCTGTCAAAGAGCCTCGGCTCTGTAAAGTCTATCTCATAATCCTTGCGAATACTTGATAATTGTGCATTAAATGCAAGCTTGTATCCCTTTCCAAATAGATTGCTCTGCGATATCTGGGCAAATAATATGGCATTTTCAACTGAACTGTACCCCGCACCTGCACTTAAGCTCCCCGTTGACCTTTCAGTTACCTTTACATCAAGGTCAATCATATCTTCTTCTCTTCTGCTCTTCTGCTCAAAATTGACCTCGTCAAAAAAACCGAGATTATTTATCCTTTCCCTGCTCCTCCTTATCTTGGAACTGTCAAAGAGGCTCCCCTCCTGCAGCCTGAATTCCCTGCGAATTACATTATCCCTTGTCTTTTCATTGCCGAATACATTTATCTTTCCTATATATACCTTTTTCCCTTTATCAATCTTAATATCTATTTCCACCTTTTTAAGATTCTCGTCGGTTTTTATATTTGGCATTACATCGGCAAAGGCATAACCCTTCTGAGAATACATATCTGTTATTGTGAAAACATCACGGCTGAGCTGAGACCTGTTAAATATATCATTTTCTTTCAGGTTGAATACTCCACTCAGCTCTTTTTCTGAATATACCTCATCACCTTCTATATGGACACTACCGACACGATACTGCTCCCCCTCATTTAAAAATATCGTTATATAAATCCTTCTCAGCTCTTTATCAATCTCTACCCGCGGGTCTTCTACCTTTACCTTTATGAAGCCGTTATCGTGATACAGGGATTCAAGCTTCAGGATATCAGTCTTTAATATCTCCTTCTTGTATGTCCCCGAACTTGTAAACCATGAGAAAGCCCCTTTCTCCCGCGTATCTACCTGTTTTTTAATCGCCCTCTCGTCAAAGTATTTATTGCCTACAAATACTATATCCGTTACATATACCTTCTTCCCCTCATTTATCTTAAATTCTATGTCAACCTGATTATTCTCTACATTCTTTGTTGAGACATCTACAGAGGCAAAATAAAATCCCTTTTCCTGATAGAGTTTTTTTATTGAGTCAATGTCCTTCTGCACAAAGTGGCTTTTAAAATGAATCCCTTTTTTAATAGAGAGCTTCTTTTTTATCTCAAAGTCCTCTATCTCTTTAATCCCCTTTATTATTACATTCTTGATAAAGGGCTTTTCCTTTATGAGATATGCAACAGTTAATCCCGAAGCCTCCTCCTCAAGGTCAACCTTTATATCATCAAAGTATCCGAGGTCATATATCCTTTTTATATCGTTTCTTATTTTTGAAGGAGAATACACATCCCCCTCTTTAAGGCTTATGTAGTACCTGATAGTTGACTCGTGAACCCTCTCATTCCCTTTTATTGATATATGAACTATAGGACGGGTAAGGTCAACTGCCTCCACCCCTCCAGAATACAGTAGGCAGCAGGCAGTAAGCAGTAGGCAGTAAGCAGTAGGCAGTAAGTGGTAGATGATTTTTCTGCTTACTGCATACTGCTTACTGTTTACTTTCTCCTGACCCATGACCCCTATTAGCAAGTACCAACAGGGTCCTTCTTCCCTACAAACACAAGACCGTCATTCTGAAGCTTTACATAGAGAACACCTGTATTCTTAAATTTGCCAAGGAGCAGCTCTTCTGAGAGCGGGTCATTGATATGCTTTTGAATTGTCCTCTTCAAATGTCTTGCACCGTATGTAGCATTGTATCCTTCCTTTGCAAGCCATTCCTTTGCATCGTCATCCATCTGCAGTGTAATCCCCTCTTCTATTAAGCGGGTGTTCAGGTCATTAATGAGGATATCTACAATCTGGAGTATATTCTCTTTTTCAAGCGGGTGGAAAATGACAGTATCATCAATCCTGTTTAAAAACTCAGGGCTGAATGTCTTTTTAAGCTCTGACTTGATAGTATCCTTATATTTTTTAAACGAACCTCCCTCATCTTCCCTCTGGAAACCCATGGATAGCCCTTTATCTAAAAATCTCGCATGGAGATTGGATGTCATTATAAGTATGGCATTCCTGAAATCAACTGCCCTTCCATAGCTGTCTGTAAGCCTTCCGTCATCCATTATCTGGAGGAGCATATTGAATATATCCGGATGTGCCTTTTCTATTTCATCCAGCAGGACAACAGAATACGGCTTTCTTCTAACCTTCTCAGTAAGCTGCCCGCCTTCTTCATAACCCACATAGCCAGGAGGGGAACCTGTAAGCTTGGACACATTAAATTTCTCCATATACTCCGACATGTCAAGCCTTATGATAGCCTTTCTGTCGCCAAACAGATATTCCGCCAGCACACAGGCAAGCTCTGTCTTGCCAACACCTGTGGGACCAAGGAAGAGGAATGAACCCATTGGCCTCTTTATGTCTTTTAGCCCCGCCCTTGAGCGTCTTATTGCCTTGCTTATAACGTTTATTGCCTCTTTCTGCCCTATGATTTTTTTTGAGAGCTCAGCGTCCATCTCCTGAAGCCTCTGTGATTCCTCTTTCTCAATTCTTGATAAAGGTATGCCTGTCATCCTTGAAACTACATAGGTAATATCGTCCTCTGTTACCTCAGGCATTGCACCTTTCTGTGAGCCTTCCCACTCTATTTTCTTCAGTTCCAATTTGCTTTTCAGGCTCTCTTCCTTATCCCTCAACTCTACTGCCTTTTCAAACTCCTGCGCCTCAATCCTTTCCCTCTTCTCTCTCACCACATCATCAATCTTTCTCTGTAATTCCCTCACCTCAGGTGGATAGGTGGACTTTCGCAATCTCACCCTTGAGCCAGCCTCATCTATAATATCTATTGCCTTATCAGGCAAAAACCTGTCGCTTATATATCTATCCGACAATTTCACTGATGCTACAATAGCACCCTCTGTTATCTTCGCCTTATGATGGAGTTCATACTCGTCCTTCAGACCCCTTATAATCTCTATGGTCTCCTCAATAGATGGCGGGTTTACAATTATCGGCTGGAATCTTCTTTCCAATGCACCATTCTTTTCAATGTATCTCCTATACTCATCCAGTGTGGTTGCACCTATACACTGTATCTCACCCCTGGAGAGAGCTGGTTTTAACATATTTGATGCATCCACAGAGCCCTCTGCCGCACCTGCACCTATCAGTGTATGAATCTCATCTATAAAAAGGATTATATTATGGGGAGGCTGAGTTATCTCCCTGACAACAGCCTTCATCCTTGCCTCAAACTGACCCCTGTATTTTGTCCCGGCAATCAGCGCACCCAGATCAAGAGATATTAATCTCTTGTCATAGAGTGTCTGAGGAACCTCTCTGCCTATAATCCTCTGTGCAAGCCCTTCTACAATGGCTGTTTTACCAACACCGGGCTCACCAATCAAGACAGGATTATTTTTTGTGCGTCTTGAGAGAATCTGAATCACCCTCTCTATTTCATTAGTCCTCCCGATTACAGGGTCAAGCCTACCTTTAATTGCCAATTCAGTAAGGTCTCTGCCGAATTCATCCAATGCAGGCGTCTTGCTTGTCTCTTTTGCCTGTGATACAGGCTCTCTCAGGAGATTTATAGTCTGCTCTTTTATATCAGAATACTGCAGTCCAAAGCTGCTCAATATCCTGTAGGCAACACCATCTTTTTCTTTTATCAATCCTATGAGGAGATGCTCGGTGCCTATGTAGCTATGCCCCATTGCCCTTGCCTCTTCTACTGCATACTCAAGCACCTTTTTTGCACGAGAGGTAAAGGGTATATCACCGACAACAAGTGTATTTGAACTCAGAGGAAGGTTTCTTTCAATCTCAGGTTTTAACTGTCTTATATCTACTCCCAGTCTCTGGAGGACAAGAACCGCTATGCCACCGCCATCCTTGATTACACCGAGGAGTATATGCTCGGTCCCGAGGTATTCATGCTGATACCTCTCTGCCTCCTCCCTTGCGAGTATTATTACCCTTCTTGCCCTTTCAGTAAATTTCTTAAACATATTAACCCCCCCCTCCTTTTAAGTAGGAAGTAGAAAGTAGGAAGCAAATCAACTTCTTACTTCCTACTTCTTACTTCTTACTGTTTTATACTATCATCCCGTCAACTAATTTTATCACCCTCATCATCTTTTTTACAAGGGTATCGTTATGGGTAACTATTACAAATGTCTGTCCATTTTCTTTATTCAGCCTGTAAAACAACCCATAGATATCTTCACTTGTCTTGCTGTCAAGATTACCTGTGGGCTCATCTGCGAGTATCAGGTCGGGGTTATTCATCAGCGCCCTTGCTATTGCCACCCTCTGCTGCTCGCCGCCTGACAGTTTACCCGGTCTATGATTTATTCTATCCTTTAATCCCACATCTGTCAAAATTCTTTTAGCCTCACTTGCCGCTTCAGTTTCATCCCTTTCACTTATAAGGGCAGGGAGCATGACATTTTCCATAGCTGTAAATTCCGGCAGGAGATTGCTAAACTGAAATACAAAACCGACCTTTCTATTCCTGAATTCTGCCAGTTGCATATCGGTCATTTTGAATAAATCCTGCTCCTTAAATATTACATCCCCTTCTGTTGGTTTATCCAAAGCGCCAATTACATGGAGGAGCGTGCTCTTCCCTGCACCTGATGCACCTACTACCCCGAGCATCTCCCCTTTTATTATATTAAAATTTAATCCATTCAAGACCTGTAGATAGTCTTCCCCAACCTTAAACGATTTTTTAACACTTCTTATTTGAACTAATTCTTCCACTTATCTTTGTTATCCTTTCATCACTCTTACTGTAATGTTATTAGTTTAAACTTTATAATAAATAGGTCTCTTCCAAAAATTTCATTGATTCTTCTACAAACTCCTGTATTGACTTTCTACCTTTTATAAATATATGTCTATCAGGGTCGTTGAAGGATGGCAGTGATTCTTACCACTTTCAGAATCACAGCCGTATATCCGTTTTCTTCTAAAGACAAGTGTGAGATTAAGTTTATCTTTCTCAGTATTCCCATATATTTTTATAAAAACTTCATTGTCTATTATCAATCTCAGACTTATTACATTATCAGTCCTGTCTATCTCAATCAACTCAAGACTGTATTTGTCTGCAATACTGTTTACCTCTTTAATGACACTATCAATTTCCACCAATTAGTTCCTTCATTTTTTTTCCCTCTTTCGTATTTAAGTTGAAAACTTAGGGTCAAGCAGTCCACAATGCTGATGTATCTTGAGTAAGAAGTATTTAACATCTCTATAGCCGTAGGCCATACGCTTTAGCCTCTTTATCTTGTTGTTAATCCCT
>JACQBS010000133.1 GCA_016194325.1 Nitrospinota bacterium
CCTTGATCTCACTCGGGAGTTTTTTGACACCCGTATTGCACCACAAAAGAGTTTTGAGTTTGATTATAATCAGGCAAGGAAGGACAAATTGAATATCGTGGCTCACCATGATATAGTACGACACGGTATCTATTTGGTATAATTAAAAGGTTCACAATGACAGGTGTAATCTTGGCTGGCGGCAGAAATAGCCGGATAGGTTTAAAGAAGGCTTTTTTAGAGATAGGCGGGAAGAGGATTATTGACAGGACTGCTGAAATCTACAAAAGGATATTTAAGGAAATTCTGATTATTTCAAATACACCCCATGAATATAAATATCTTGGGGTCAAAGTTTATACAGATTTAATACCTCACAGAGGCTCGCTTGGAGGCATATATACAGGTATATATTATTTAAAATCGGATTGTGTCTTTTTTGCTGCCTGCGATATGCCATTTTTGGATGAAAAGGTTATAAGACATATAATATCTAAGACAGATGATTACGATGTAATAGTCCCCTATTTTAAACACCGTCTTCATCCCCTTCACGCAGTCTATTCAAAAAGGTGTCTGCCTGCTATCAAAAATATGGTCGTAGGTGAGAGACTGAAGATAAAAGACCTCTTTTCAAAATCTAATAGACTAAAGATAAAAAGGATTACAGATATACCAGAAACAAAGCCATCCCCATTTTTTAATATAAATACAACAAAGGATTACAAACAGGCGATAAACCTTGAGAGGCTCTATGCAGGATTATGTGACGGCTAATATGTGCTGTGGTTAATGCAAAATTCAGGATTAATCTTGGCACGGTAGTTGCTCTATATAAAAAATATGAAATTTACGCTATTAATTGTTGAAGATGATGATGTAATGTGTAAAACCATTGCTGAGGTGTTTGAAAAGGAGGGTTTAAGAGTATTATCAGCTAATAATGGAGAAGATGCTGTAAATTACCTTAAAAGTGAGAAGATTGATATAGCCCTCATTGATTTTAGACTCCCGGGAATGAATGGTTTGGAATTGCTTAAAAATATTAAAGAAACGGATGATGGTGTAATGGTTATTGTTATGACAGCGTATCCTGATGTAAAGATGGCTATATCTGCAATGAAAGCAGGTGCCTACGATTATATAAATAAGCCCTTTGAATTGGAAGAATTGAAACTCCTCATTGACAAGACATTAGAGACACAGAAGATGAAGTTTGAAATCTTAAGGCTTCAGAGGATTAAGCATGAAGAGGACTATTTTGGCGAGATGATAGGTACGAGTTCCAAATTTAAAGAAATGAAAGAGTTTATTTTGAAGGTTGCAAAGGTTGCAAGGACTCCTGTTCTGATTCAAGGTGAGAGCGGTGTGGGTAAAGAGCTGGTTGCCAATGCGATTCATTCATATAGTGATAGGGCATCTAAACCACTTCTTAAGGTGAACTGTAGCGCAATCCCGGATTCATTATTAGAGTCAGAGTTATTTGGTTATGAAAAGGGGGCTTTTACAGATGCCAAACAGAGTAAAAAAGGGGTCTTTGAGTTGGCAGATGGAGGGACACTTTTTCTTGATGAGATTGGAGATATGAAGCTCCACATACAGCCAAAGATATTAAGGGTTATGGAATATCAAAATTTCAGGAGGGTAGGTGGGCAAAGGGATATACAAGTGGATGTCCGAATAATTACTGCTACTAACAGGGATTTAAAATCTATGATTGAGAAACGTCTCTTCAGAGATGACCTCTATTACAGGTTGAAGGTTATGACAATCGATGTCCCTCCTTTAAGGGAAAGAAAGGAAGATATAGTTCCAATTGTTTCTGCGCTCATTCAGAATTATAACAAGCTATTTGGAAAAAAGATAAATGGTTTATCCAATGATGCAATAAATCTACTTTATAACTATCCATGGCCCGGAAATATAAGGGAATTAAAAAATGTAATTGAGAGAGCATGTATTATCAGTAATTCCGATATGATTTCTCCTTTCCATCTTCCTGAAGAATTGCGGAATAAACACAAGATGGTGGAAACAAAGAAAGATTTAATGGTTTTAGAAAGGATAGATGATGTTGAAAGAGAGCATATAGTGAAAATATTAATGCAGGTCAATGGGAATAAATCAACAGCCTCAAAGATGCTTGGTATTTCACGATTTACCCTTAGAGAGAAGCTCAAAAAATATGGTATTGAAGAAACTGCATGATAAGAAATTTACCACATCTCTGGTAAGTAATTTATCAGTTCCTGCCAATTAATCTACCTACTGAAATCTCAAATTTCACGACCCACTGGGTGTCTCGAAATCTCAAATCCCTTTTACTCACTTGATTTATCTAATCAAATATCTCATTTGGACAATCTAACCAACTCTCCCATGTATCACATTTTTTAGAAGGCATAACATTTGCTTTATATCACAAGTCAGTTATGCTCATAACGATACAAAAAAAGATAACTCCTCGGGAACTATTTCGACATCCATACCATTTTCAGATGTCGTTATACCTCCTCTCCCGAGGAGCCCTAACCCAAAATATGGCATTAGAATTAAAAATGGTAAAAATTTTATTGATACTGAATCTAAGATTAGAAAGGGGGGTGATGGAACAAATAAACACACAAGGGTGGGAATGATGAGCCGTAAATTTTAATTAAAAGGAGGGAAGATATGGAAAAAAGAATAGGATTTTATGTCTTAAGTTTTTTAATAGCTTTAAGTTTATCAGTAGTAATTATACCTATAAATGCTGGAGCTGAAGGTATAGAAGGGCTTAAATTTTTTGGGGATGTACGGGCAAGGTTTGAATTGGATAGTAGAACGCGGTTAAGTGGCACCACCTACCAAGACCAGGAAAGGGATAGATTCAGATATAGGCTGAGGGCAGGATTTAACTATACTGCAAGCGAGAATATAGAAATTGGCGGCAGGCTATCTTCGGGTGATACAAATGATGCAAACTCACCTCATAACATTTTGGGGAGTAAGGATAATGGTGATGGCACAAACGATAGCAGTAACTACGCCTTCTCCAGAGATTCAGTTAGTATTGATAAGGCATATGTAAAAGGAAAATACCTTGATGGTTTTTTATGGGTTGGCAAGAACGATATCCCATTCTATGAGCAGAATGAGTATTACTGGGATGCTGATATAAATCCTGAAGGTATTGGGCTCGGTTACACACTTAAAGGCATTGGACCCCTCTCTATTACCCTTCAGGGTGGTTATTTTATTATGAAAGAAGGGAGCTGGAATCAGACAGGAAAAGGGGATGTTGACTCTGACATGAAAACCTACCAGGGTGTGGTAAAGGGAGGCATTGATTTTCTCGACTTTACTGCTGCCTATGGCGTCGCATCTACCAGTATCAGCGCCGGAACAAGAATAAGGAGCCAGGCTGGCGCCAGTACAGTTTGTACCAGTGCTACCGGCTGTGCTACCAGTGGTGCAGGGACTACTCCTGCCTCTGAGGTCTCAACCCATTTTATAGGTGATTTCTCGCTTACAAGCCTTCAGGTAAAGGTCAAGGCTATCACTGATGTTCCGATTACTCTGGGCTATGACATGATGAAGGGGAGTGGTGACACAATTAAAGATAAGGATGCAGGGAGTGTCTTAAATGCTGGTATTTCTTTCAAAGATTTCAGTGTCCTCCTGATGTTACCTGATATAGAAACCAATGCAGTTACTGGCTTTGCCCAGGATGATTGGCCCAATTACTATAATAATTTTAAGGGCACAGAAGCAAGGCTTGGCTACAAGATTGCCAAGAATATAAATGTAGATTTCAGATATTTTTCAGGTGAGAGGAAGACCGATACAAAGCAGAAGGAAGCACGCAATCAGATTAATTTTAATGTGAGTTTTTAATTGCAGCCCCGCACATAAGGCTTATGTGCGGGGATTTACTTTCTAAGGAGGATTCGTGAAGAGATTTATTTTTATTTTTACTGTTTACTGCTTACTGCTTACTCCCTACTTTGCCCATGCTTATGAATCCATATCAGTAAGTGATGGGGGGGCTTTAGCTGGAAAGGTTACTTTCAAGGGTAAGCTGCCTGACCCTACAAAGATTCTCATGGGAAAGGACCCTGAGGTGTGTGGAACAGGGGAG
Source organism: Nitrospinota bacterium (assembly GCA_016194325.1). Lineage (GTDB taxonomy): Bacteria > Nitrospinota > Nitrospinia > UBA9942 > UBA9942 > UBA9942. Next base: position 4,100 of record JACQBS010000133.1, read on the forward strand.
AGGATAATTGACCCTTTAGCATTAGGCGGTAAGGGCGAGTTGAAAGATGCAGTCATCTATATTGTGGGTGTAGAAAAGGGGAAGGCATGGAAAAGTGAAAAGTTTCATCTTGAACAGAAGGGGTGCAGGTTCCTCCCTTATGTTGGGGTAATGGAGAATAAGAAGAAGCTTGAGGTAACAAGTAATGACCCTGTCCTCCACAATATTCATACATACGAGATAGTGGGAGAGGTAAGAAGGACAATATTCAATGTGGGACAGCCGAATCAAGGGTTTACCTTTGAGCAGGAAGTGAAGCTAAGAAAGAGCAACACCATGAAGGTTGAATGTGATGCCCACAATTTTATGCACGCATGGCAATTGGCACTGGAGAATCCTTATTATTTTGTAACTGCTGAAGATGGCTCATTCAAAATTGAGGATATTCCAGCAGGGAGCTATAAAATCAAGGCATGGCACCCTACCTTTGGTGAAATGGAAAAGGAGGTGAATATAGCCGCTAAGGGGAAGGTGGATGTGAGTTTTGAATTCAAGAAATAGATATATTTTCAGCCACAGACTTACACAGACTTAAAATAAAAATGTTTTATCTGTGGAGGTTAGTGGGTTTTTAGTCAGTGAAAGTCTGTGGCTAAATAAAAAGGGAGGTGAATGTATGAAAAAGGTTTTTGCAGTATTAGTTACAGGTCTTTTCTTTTTTACTCCTTTAATAGTTCAGGCTGCCGACGATATAGGACCACTGCCGGCACTCTCTGAGAAGGATGCTCCGAATCCGAAGCAGGTAGAGATGGGAAAGAGGCTATTCTTTGACCGCCGTCTTTCAGGAGATGCTGGTGTTTCATGTGCAGACTGCCACAATCCAAAAGAGGGATTTACAACAAGAAAGCCCTTATCAGATGCATATCCAGGCTCAAAGCACTGGAGAAATGCCCCTACACTGCTCAACATTACATATAAAAAGGGCGGATTCGGATGGGATGGAAGATTGATGGATTTAGACGATATGCTGAGGGATATGATTACAGACTCTATGAACATGAATATGGATATGCAGATTATGCAAGAGAGGATGAAACAGGATCCTGTCTATGTTCAGCACGGTAAGGATGCTTACGGAGACAAGAATATGGGGACATCTCAAAAAGGTGAAGTTACCCACTATGTAGTAAGGAATGCACTCATCCAGTTTCTTAAGACACTGACACCAAAGTCCCCCTTTGATAAAGGAAACTTATCAGCAAAGGCAAAGGAGGGAATGGAGCTTTTCAAAGGAAAGGCAGGGTGTATCCAGTGTCATAGTGGTACATATTTCTCGGATGGCAAACCGCATAATACTGGCGTCCCGGAGAATCCAGAGGTATTCAAAGACCCGATGAGGCATTTCACATACACGGCATATATGATGTTTATGGGTGTTGACAACAGAATGAATTGGAGAAGGGATATCGGTTATTACACCATATCTAAAGATAGAAATGACATTGGTAAATTTATCACGCCTACATTAAGGGAGCTTAAACATACTGCACCATATATGCATAACGGGACACTTGCAACATTGGACGATGTAATTGAGTTTTACAATATGGGTGGCGGTAAAGATAGACCCGGATTTAAAGATGCATCAGTAAAGCCTCTCGGTCTTACAGCAGGTGAAAAAGAGGCATTGAAGGAGTTTCTATTAAGTCTCAGTGGCGATCCAGTAATGATTGAAGCACCGAAGATTGATATGGATTATAAACCGATTCCAGATTGGAAAACAGCAAAGAATTGAAAAACACCCCTCACCTTAATCCTCTCCCCTGAGGGGAGAGGATTAAGGTGAGGGGTTATAGAAAGGAGGCGAATAGGATGAAAGATTTTAAGCGACTACTATTATTGACATTAGTAACAATGTTTTTCGCTGCAGGACTTGTAGGGCAAGGCTTAAGCCTTGCATTTGCGGAAGGCGACCCTGATATTGACCCGCCATTAGCCCCGCTCCCAGCAAATCCACCAATACCAACTGATAATCCATCGGGGAAAAATGTATTCCCTTCAAAGATGGATGCAAAACAGGAGCTTGGGTATCTCCTCTATTTTGACACAAAGCTTTCAGGAGATGCCAGTATCAGTTGTGCCACATGCCATCATCCTGATTTGGGATGGGGATTCAACGACCCTATAAGCAGAGGCTATCCGGGAACAGTCCACTGGAGAAATTCCCAGACTGTAATAAATACGGGCTATCTCAATAAAATCTTCTGGGAGGGCGGTACAACGAGTCTTGAGGCACAGGCACCTGCAGCAGCAGAGGGTGGAGTAGCAGGGAATGGCAGCAGGGATATGATGGAATCCCGACTGAGATTTACACCCGAATATGTAAAGAGATTTAAAGAGGTTTTTGGAACTGAGTGGCCTAATGTAGAGGATGCCTATGGAGCCATAGCCGCTTATGAGAGATACCTCTCCCAGCCTGATACACCTTTTGATAAATTTATGAAGGGGGATAAGAATGCCATCTCGGCAAAGGCACAAAAGGGATTGGAATTATTCAAGGGGAAGGCTAATTGTATGGAGTGTCACAATGGACCAATGCTTACAGACGAAAAGTTCTATGATATTGGAGTTCCAGACCCCCCTGAGTTTGAAGAAAATGGCATTCAGCAGGTAACCTTCAGATTCCAGCTCTATGCAAAGGGAAGTGTTGAAGATGTTTACAGGACATACAAGTCCGACCCTGGTATATATTTCAAGCAGAAGCGGCTTGAGGACAGGGGAAAGTTTAGAACCGCTCCTCTCAGATATTCAAAGTATACTGCCCCTTATATGCACAATGGAACAATGTTTACTCTGGAAGAGGCAATAGATTTCTATGATAAAGGCGGTGGTGAGGACAGATGGGGGAATAAGACAAAGATATTAAAACCACTCAAACTTACAAAGGATGAGAAGGAGGCATTAAAGGAGTTCTTGTTAACTCTCAGTGGTGAGCAGATTAAGATGCCAATTCCAAGACTTCCAGATTATGCACCAATGGCTGATTGGCAGCCAAGAAAATAAGTGTAAGTGTCAGTGTGTAGTGTCAGTAAAAAAGAATTTCTATGACTGACACTGACACTAATCACTGACACTAAATAAGGAGGTGAAACAATATGAGTAATACTGCAGTAAAGGAAGAGAAGCAAAAAGATGAAAAATGTTCATTAGACCTTTGTCCATCACGCAGGCAGTTTCTGTTTGCCAGCGGGACTGCTATGGGGGCTATTATCCTCTCAGGAATCCCCGGGTTATCAAACGCTGCAAAGTTAGAGGCGGAGCTGACCCGATACCCGAGGGTAAAAATCGGAAAGGTTAGCGCCCTTAAAGTTGATAAGCCGGTAAAATTCAAATATCCGGCAAGGGATTTTGAGAACCTTCTTATAAAACTGGGAACACCTGCCGGAGCCGGTGTTGGGCCTGATAAGGATATTGTGGCATTCAATGCACTCTGCAGTCACATGGGGGGTGACCTTTCGGATGCCTATAAGCCGGAGCATAAAATTTTGGGACAGTGTCCGTTCCATCAGAGCACATTTGACCTGACAAAATATGGAATGATTGTAGTAGGGCATGCAACCCAGAGTCTTCCTCAGATTGAGCTTGAAGTTGAAAAAGATGATATATATGCAACTGGAGTCTTTGGACTCATTTACGGGTGTCACTCAAACCCAATGAGGGTATAAATGAATTTGAAATTTGAAATTTCAGATTTGAAATTTAAAAGGGAGGTGTAAAAAATGTCTACTCCGTATTATTTAGCAGAAGATCAGATACCCCTGCCGCCGCCGGATGCCAAGACCTTTAATATATGCTGTGATTATTGTATCGTAGCATGCGGATACAAAGTCTATCGTTGGCCCGTTGGTAAGGAGGGTGGTGCAAAGTCAAATAAGAACTGCCTGAGGGAGGACTTTCCTGTGGCAGGGCTTTCAGGTAAGTGGGTATCACCAAATATGCACAACATAGTTATTGCGGATGGTAAACCCCATCATGTTGTTGTAATCCCTGATGCAGATATAGAGGCAGTTAATCTGAACGGTGACCATAGTATCAGAGGAGGATGTATTGCCCAGAAAGTCTATAATCCGAGTAAACCTACGAGGGATAGACTCCAGAGGCCAATGGTAAGAATCTTCGGGACACTGATGCCTGTCAGTTGGGACTTCGCCCTTGATATTGCAGCAGAGATTTCAAAATATGTAATAAAGAATCACAGTGAGAATGCCTGGGCATGTAAGACTAACAGCTATCAATATATGGAGAATCTATACGCAATCACCCGTTTTGCCCTGAAGGACATAAATACCCCGGCCTTTGCATGGCACGATTCTCCAAATATTGGTGAGGAATCAGCAGGGATTGCCTTTGCAGGCTTCCAGACCTTTGGACCAGGTTTCTGGGATAGGGCGAATGCAGATGTCCTCTTTATTTCAGGAACTGACCCCTATGAAACAAAGACCATACAATGGAACGAGTGGATAATGCCAGCAATAAGAGAAAAAGGAATGAAGGTCATTATGGTTCTTCCGAGAAGGACACCAGGTGCTGCCTTTGCCGAGGCAAATGGAGGATTATATTTGGATGTTTACCCCGGCACAGACTCGGTGCTTTATAATGCCATTGCAAGGATTATCCTTGAGAGCAACGGACAGGATATGGAGTTTATCAAAAAATGGACATCCAACTTTGGCGGTGAGCTATGGGAGACTGAGTCAGGATTCGGAAGGGGGACGAGGAATACCCACTGGCAGTGGATAACAACATGGGGAAAACTTGAAGCAAAGGGCTTTGAGGACTTTAAGAAATGGCTCCTCGGAGAAAAGGAGTTTGAGATCAATAAGGCATCGGAGATAACAGGTGTATCTGTTGAAAAGATAAAAAAGGCAGCAGAGATGCTCTCAAATCCTGATGGAAAAAAGAAAGTCTCCTTTGGTTATGAGAAGGGGAACTATTGGAGCAATAACTATCTCAATACAACTTCCCTTGGCTCTTTAGCTTTACTTACTGGCTGTGGGAACAGGCCCGGTAGAATGATGGGCAGGTTCGGAGGCCATCAAAGGGGAGGGCTTGGCGGAGGGAGCTACCCGGGTAATAAATCACCTGACAAATTCGGCGGCAGGAGAAGACTAACAATGGATTTAGACAGGTGGGTAGAATCAGGCCATGTCCGATTTGCATGGGTTGTAGGAACTACATGGGTATCTGCTATGGCGGGTTCGCAATCTCATATGGATACATTTAACCGCCTGACCAGAGGAAATCCGCATCAGGTGATGAGTCTCCTCAAGGAAGATATCATTGATACCTTGAAGAAGAAAGTTGACAGCGGCGGGATGGTGGTAGTTAATCAGGATATATATCTGAGAGATCCGATTGGCGCCAAATATGCAGATATTGTCTTCCCTGTTGCTACATGGGGGGAAGAGAATTTTATTCGTGCAAATGGTGAGAGAAGGCTCCGTTTATATGAGAAGTTCTATGATGCCCCGGGTGAGGCAAAGCCCGATTGGTGGATTGTTGCACAGTGGGCAAAGAAGATGGGCTTTGAGGGTTATGACTGGAAGGATTCAAATGATGTAGCCGAAGAGGGTGGAAGGTTCAGCCGTGGGAGACAGGATAATAACTATGATGCCCTCGTATGGATGGCAAAGAAGAAAGGGGTAAGATTCCACGACCTCCTCCGTAAATTCGGAACTACCGGTATCCAGACACCTGCCATTATTGTGGATGCAGATTACAAATATGACAGGCCTGGCGCAGAGTTTACTATGTCAAAGCAGATGCGTGATTCAAAGGACATTCAGGCAGATGGTTATAAGGTAATCGGTGTGGCAAGACTTCAGGACTCGGAATGGAAACTCCCCGACGGACACTTCGGCGCCCGTTACATTGACCCAAAAAACTTGACCTCCTTCAATACTCAGTCGGGAAAGGCAAATTGGCTCAAAAGCCCGTGGGACCTTTATTCAGACTTCCATGATTGGACCAAGCCTAAAGATGATGAGCTATGGGTGACCAACGGAAGGGTGAACGAAGTATGGCAGTCAGGGTTTGATGATATGGAGAGAAGGCCATATATTACGCAGAGGTTCCCGGAGCAGTTCATTGAGCTTCATCCCGATGATGCGAAGGCGAGGGGAATAGAGAGCGGTGATATGGTGATTGTTTACAGTGACAGGATTGCAGTATGGAAGGATTCCAACATGGGAACCAATGCACTGGATACAAAATTTAGTAATCTCCAGAAAGAAGGACATATCAAGATGACGAGTGCAAGTATTACTGCAGTGGCAATGGTTCAGCCTGGTGTAAAGAAGGGTGTTAGCTTTATGTATTTCCTTCATCCCACACAGCCGACGAATTCGCTGCAATCAAGGATTGGAGACCCATTGACAGGCCAGTACAGGTATAAAGTTGCTGTCGGGAGGGTAAAGAAAATCGGTGAATCACCCTATAAACATGACTTCAGGACACTTACCTTTGCGAGAAGGGATGTTGTGTAAGTTAGGAGGTTAGAGTTAGGAGTTTGGAGGGGAGGACGAAAATCCTCCCCTCTTTTTTGTCTCTACAGAAAATTATAAAATCTTTAGCCACGAATAACACGAATTTACACTAATTTAACACTAATTTTTTAAAATCTTTTTTAATTCGTGAATATTCGTAATATTCGTGCAATTCGTGGCTAAAATTAGGTTTTTGTTCTATGTCTTTAAAAGAAAAACTTATAGAAACACTTATACCGGTCTTAAAGAATGGCAATGAGCCTGCACGGGGTTACTCTGTAATGGCACTCGGTGAATTAAGAGCCCCTGCTGCAGTTGAGCCTCTCATAGAGAGATTGTCAACAGACACTGATCCTGATGTTAGGGCGGAGAGTGCCTTGAGTCTTGGAAAAATCCTTTCCCCTCTCCCCTTGCGGGAGAGGGTTAGGGTGAGGGGTGAAATGGCTGTTAATGCACTTATTACAGCACTTAAAGACGACGATGCAATTGTAAGAATAAATGCCGCTACATCACTCGGGATGATAAAAGATTCAGACACTGTGGATTCCCTTATTGAAACTATAAAAAGTGAAGATTATATCACCTATTCAGTTGGAGACATACTTGCCTATAACTATCAATGGGATGTTCAATGTAAGGCAATTGAATCTCTCGGAGAGATAGGTGATGAAAGGGCGGTTGAGCCGCTGATTTCAATAGTCAACAATGAATACGATGGCGACCCGTCAGTTATATTTAATACATTGGGAAAGTTTAAAAATGATAAATCTTTAAAATTTTTAATAGAAAAGCTCAAAGATAATGAGCCTCACATAAGGAGAATGGCTGTAAGGGCTCTAAGAGACTTTGCAGATAACCCGCTCGTTTTAGATGCCCTCATAAATTCCTTATTAGATATGGATAGCGGTGTAAAAATAGAATCTGCAAAGGTATTGTCAAACTATAGTAATAGAGAAAAGATTTTAGTCCCCTTAATTCTTCTCTTGAAAGATAAGGATAAAGAAGTGAGAAGGGAAATAGCAAAAATAGTTGTGAAAATAGCTGGTGAAAAGGCTATTGAACATATTATAGCCCTTCTATCGGATGATGATATAGATGTCCGAATAATTGCTGTAGAGCTATTAGGTGATATGGGTAACAAAAATGCAAATAAGGGGGTTGTTACAAAGATCATACAAGCACTTGATGATGAAGATGAAGTTGTTATGGAAATTATGTCTGCACTTAAAAAACTAAAAGCACAGGAGTCTTTTGAGCCAATATTATCAATTATAAACGATAAAGAAAGAACAAGAGAAGTTAGGGCTTGTGCTATTCAGACTATCAGCTACCTCCCCTTTCCCCTCCTTACAAAGGAGGGGAAAGAGGGGATGTCGGCTGAAAAATATCTTCTTGATATGCTGAATTTTGATGAAGAGATGAAGACTTATGTCATTTATAGTTTAGGAATTATAGGCAGCGCTAATTGTAGAAGTGTCCTTTTGAGTTTTTTAAATGATGAAAATAAAGAAGTAAAAAAATCCGCTATAAAGTCGCTGGGAATAACAAAGTCACCTGAAGCGGTTGAGCCTTTGTTGAATCTGTTGAATACGGCAGAGAAGGGAGCAGATGTAGATATAATATTAGATATTATTTCTTCCCTATGCTCCATAGGTGATTTAAAAGCAGTGGAACCTTTAATTGGTCTTTTGAAAGATAATAACCCTGTCATCAGGAGACAGTGCATTATTACACTCGGAGTGCTAAAAGATAAGAGAGCTACAAATTCACTCATATCGGTTTTAAAGGACGAGGATGCAGCAGTAAGGCGGGAGGCAGTTATAGCCCTTGGCAATATAGGTGATAACAGGGCTGTAGAGCCGCTCATCTCCGCACTTTTTGAATCCGAGCGATTTATTGATATTAGAGCCGATATATCAAAATCGTTAAAGAAAATAGGAGATTCAGAGAGAACGGTAAATATGCTGATTGATGCGATTAATGACAGCAATAAGACCCCTTTTCACTGGCTTGCTTTGGAATCTATTGGGGAAATTTATAAAAATGAAGCGATTGCTTAAATTAACACAAAAAAAGTATTAAAAATTTTGGAATAAAATTGAGCTGAAAGGTATCTTTATTAAAGCATAGATGTGTAAGTGGAATAATTGTCATTTTGAAAATAGGAGGAGAGAAGATGAAGTTTTGTAATAGTTTCAAGCTTCAAGTTTCAAGTTTCAAGTCTTATATCTTACAACCTGCATCTTGCATCTTGCAACTTGTAACCTGCATCTTATTTATCTTGTTGAGCAGTATTTCAGTCTTTGCTGCAGGAGGAAGTGACTACAGCACCTTTTTCACTCTTGACTCCCGAAAAGTAATATGGTTTATAGCCCAGATGCATTTGTTTTTTGGTGCCTTTGTATTGGGAGTTCCCATATTTGCAGTAGTAATAGAAGGAGTTGGATATAAGACAGGGAATGAGAAATTTGACAAATTGGCATACGAATTTACCAGTCTATTATCAGCAGCCTATGCAACCACAGCAGCAATAGGAGGCTTACTTGCCTTTGCATTATATGGACTCTATCCAACATTCATGGGTTATCTCACAGGGGCATTCAAAGAAGTCATGTGGATATACGCACTCATGTTCTTTGGAGAGACCTTCACGCTTTATATCTATTACTATGGATGGGACTGGCTAAATATAAAAGAAGGGGCGAGGGGCGAGGGGCGAGGGGCAAGTGAATTCAACCCAAAGCTAAAACTTATCTTCTATGCAATAGGCGGCATTATCATTATTTACGGTATCACAGTATTAATGGGGATGGGTATCGGGCATAGATTACATGGAGACGGAAGGGCATTCATATCAGTAATGATATTTGCAGTGGGGGGCGGTCTTTTCCTCTTGAAGAGTAGAAAAGGTGTTCATATCTATATAGGCATATTACTAAACATATTCGGCACCTTGATAATGATGCTTGCAAACTCATGGGTATCCTTCATGATGAGCCCATCAGGAGTTGATGCAAAGGGTGCATTCATAGGGACATCACTTGACGCATTACTAAATCCCTTATGGATACCTCTCGCCATCCACAGGATGATGGGCAACATAGCATTTGGAGGATTCATAGCAGGCGCCTATGCAGCAGTAAAATTCATAGGGGCAAAAACAGACGAAGAGAGGGCACACTACGACTGGATGGGGTATATAAGCAACTTTGTAGGAATAGCAGGGCTGTTGCCATTACCATTTGCAGGCTACTATCTTGGCAGAGAAGTTTATAGTAACAGCGCAGTAATGGGCAACAACATGATGGGAGGGGATTTCTCATGGACATTCATCATGCAGGCGATGCTTGTAGGCTCATTATTCCTGATAAGTAACTATTACCTCTGGTCAGGTATGGGAAGGATACCAGGGGCAGAGAGGTATAGAGGGTATATAAAATTCTTACTTGCCATAATAGTAATATCGTTTGCCATCTGGCTAACCCCTCACAATCTCCCGCTAACAGGTGAGGAAGTAGGGCGGATGGGTGGCAGTCAATATCACCCCACACTAAAATTCCTTGGGCTTATGCCGGCGAAGAATGCAGTAGTAAACTTCATAATCTTATCCACATTCTTCAGCTTCTTACTATACAAGAGAGGTAACAAAGGGGAGATCATTCCCGTATCACAACAAGGCAGGACACCAAAAATCGTATTAACAATCATAGGATTATTCTGTCTATGGCTTGTAGGACAATATGCAGTATACCTCTATGGACTCGACCCGAAGGAGCTTGACTTACCGCCTGACAGGGCAGGATATTTTAGGACAGTAGGAACATTACTTTTTTTTAACTGTGCCGCCATAATAATTGCAGTAGCCCTAACACTTAAAGACAAAGGCATATTGGCACAATACCTCTACATAGGAGTGACAGGATTCAATGTAACACTATTTCTCGGAGTATACGGATTCATAGTCATGGAGAAGGCAAGTCCATTCCTGAGAAATATAGCAGTAAGCCAGTTCACACAGCTCATAAGCTGCCTTATCCTTGTAACCACAATAGACTCGTTTCTATTCAAAAATGCAGAGAGTTTAGGGGAGATGAAATGGGGGAAGATGTCTATCCGCTCCCAGTATGCATTGTTGGTCTTATGTATAGTCATCACACTGAATATGGGATTAATGGGATTCATAAGGAGCGGATTAAGGACAGACTGGCACATATACGGAGTATTAAAGGATACATCAGAATGGGCATACACACCAAGCAACTTTACAATGGCACAGATGGTAGGTTTAGCAACAATCGTATTTTTAGTCCTTGTAGCATTCATGTTCTGGCTGTCAACAATAGCACATAAGGAAGAAAGTGTCAAAGCATCAGAGAGTCAAAGTGTCAGAGAGTAAAAAATACTTTGATACTATGACACTTTGACACTATAAATTGGGAGGTTAAAAATGGGCAAAGCACTAATAAAAGTATTCGCATTCATGATAATCCTTGTAGTTATATTCCTGTGGGTAGGTTACACCGTAACTGAAATGACAGGGGGGGAAAAGAAGGCACAGGCAGCAGTAGGAGTTAACCCGGAGGCAGGAGAGGCAATATTCTGGGGAAAAGGGAGGTGCAGCACCTGTCACAGCATAGGAGACAAAGGGAGTGCGGTGAGATGTCCAAACCTTGGAGTATTTGGTGAGAAATTCACATTACCAATAGGATTAAGGGCAGCAGAGAGGGCAAAAGAGAGGGAAAAACAGACAGGCAAGTCATACACAGCAGTAGATTACCTATTAGAATGCGTAGGGAATCCTTCTGCATATGTAGTAGAAGGATACAAAAACGAGATGCCAACAGTATATGCCCCGCCCATATCACTCACATTGGAAGAAGTAAAGGCAGTCATATCATATTTACAGAGTCAGGGTGGTGAGGTAAACATAGAGGCAATAAGTAACCCGCCGGGAGAGGGAAAGAACTTACTTAACAGAATCGCGGCAGCAGTTAGTGCAGGGGGTGGAGACCCGACAAATGGAGAGAAGGCATTCTTTGACGCAAGCGGTGCAGCCTGCGGCACATGCCATACAGTTAAAGGAAATGGAAAGGCAGTAGGGCCTGACTTATCAGCCATTGGAACAAAAGGTGTCAAACATATTCAGGAATCCATTGTAGAACCGAGCTCTACAATTACAAAGGGTTTTGAGTCTTACAAAATAACAACAAAGGATAACAACATGATTGTTGGATTAAAAAAGGGAGAAGATGGAGAAGGAGTAGAGCTCATCACAGCAAAAGGTGAAGTTATCAAAGTCCCAAAATCAAACATAGCAGAGATAACACAGGAGACAAAATCCCTCATGCCTGAAGAAATAAGAGAATATGTAACAGTTAAAGACTATCAGGACATAGTAGCGTATCTGCTATTACAGAAAGGATAACAAAGTATTAGAGTGTCAAAGAGTCAAAGTGTCAGAGAAATAGAAATACAATAAAAATACTTTGACACTATGACACTTTGATACTCTGACACTATAAATCGGGAGGTAAAATAATGAACAAAGAAAAAAGAGTTAGTCAATTTGGAAGCACAATTATAACCCTATTGATTATCTACCTGCTTATTAAATTTGGAATACCTTTAGCCTCAAGAAAAATAACAGGGATGGATTTCCCCCTGCCAGTTCCGGGAACACTAATGGTATTCTACATGACTTTAATACTCATAGCCACATTCATATACATAACATCATCAGAAGAAAAATTACAGGCTTTTCTCTTACCGATTCAGAAAATGCTAAAAGGGGAGTACGGAAGCAATACCCGGCTTATAACACTAATCATAATTCCAATAATAGCAGGCATTAGTGTATACAGCTCTACTGTGCCTAAGATAACCTCGCCCACTTCTTTAAGAATACAGCATCCATCATCAAACTTCCCAAAACAATTTGAAGCAGCAAAAAACCCAATAGAAAACCCCACAGATACAGATATAGACAAATTTATAGAGCAGGTAAAGAATAACAGTGTTGAATTCATCCCGCAGGCAAAGATGCCTCCCGGAGGCATAGACTTTATCCCCTTACAGCCTGTCCAGACATTCCTTAAGGAACTAAAAGAAGCAGGGCAGGGCTTTAGCCCTGCGTTGAAAGAGAAGGCAAGGCTTGCATTAAGGGAAAAAAACCTCTTTGAAGGCAGGATACTATACGAGATGAACTGCAGACCCTGTCATGGTGACAGTGTAGCAGGTGATGGGCCTATGGCAGATGGATTCAAATTAAGGCCAATAAACTTTACGGATAATGGGACAATAGAAACAATCGTAGAGGGATACACATTCTGGCGTGTAAGCACAGGTGGAAGGGGATTACCAAAAGAGGCGACGCCATGGGATTCGGCAATGCCTGTATGGCAATTGGATTTAACCGAAGACCAGAGATGGAAAATCATAATGGCAGAATATGACCTTGCCCAGAAAACAGTGTGAGTTGAGGAGTTGAGGAGTTAACATCATGTTTTCTTTAACTCATTAACTCTTATGGAATTTTTAAATAGGTAGAAAAAATTCAGTCTTCAAACAAAGGTATCGCTCTTTATCTCCATTGTCTTGATTATTGGCTTTGGATTTCAGGGTGTCCTTCAATTTATTGCAACAAGGGGTGTTGTGAAAGATACATCCCAATCCATTGAAGATGGGATTAAGAAGACAGAGGAGAATGGAATGCAGGAAATAGCAGCCCTCAAGGATGGATTAAATGAATATAAAAACCTCGGTGATTCAATGGTAGAAAATCTGGGGCAGGGAGAGAAGAGGGCGTTAGAGTTGGCAAAACTTGCATGGATTAAAAGTATAGAGCACATGATGCTGACAGGAAACGCACCTATTGTGCCTGACTGGCTTGAAGGGCAGAGAGAGATTAAGACCTTTAAGGATATTATGATTTTAAGAGTGAAATATCTCGGCGAAGAGGCTTTCCTTGATAATAAAACTATATCCGATGTGAACAGGGTGTTGGGCACAAAGGCATTCAGTCCGAGAAAAGAAAAGCCTAAGAAGCCTATTTCGGAACAGAGGGTTAATTCAGCAAAAAGAGTTATATCGGGCAAAACAGAACAATTTTTAGAAGAAGATGATAAGGATGGGAATCCTGTTATGACATTACTTGCTCCAATTCCTAATCTGGAAGAATGTCATGCCTGTCATGGCTCGGATAATCCCTTAAGGGGGATACTTCTGGTCTCTGTTCCCCGTGAAGAAACGGTAAATAGTATTGATATGCTGGATAAGAAGGTTGCGAAAGAAGAGAGCCAGATAAATAAACGGATAGCCGAAAGGAATGAACAGATTAAGATTCAAAAGGAGAATACTGAAAAACTGCTCTCATCAATTAGAGGAAAGATTCGTAAGAATACTGCCGTTACGATAAGTGCGGGTATTCTGATAACTGCAGTGACGGTATTTCTATTGGTATTATTCTTACGGAGGTGGATTATAAAGCCCATACAGGATAGCGCTGCCATTGCTGATGGGGTTGCCGGCGGAGACCTCTCTCAAAGGGATTTAGATGTTACATCCGAAGATGAAGTTGGGATACTCGGCAGGGCCCTTAATGTAATGAAGAATAATTTAAAAAATATGATAGTCAGCGTTAGAAACAATGCTGAAAGTGTTGCCTCAGGGGTGGATGAGATATTGAAAATCGTATCGTCAACTGCCAGCGGGGCGGAAAAACAGAATGTGCAGGCTGCTCAAATAGCAACATCCATGGGTGAGATGTCTTCAACAGTAATAGAAGTGGCAAAAAATTCTTCCGATGCTGCAAGCTCTGCAAAGGCAGCAATGGAAGCTGCCGACGATGGCGGCAAAAAAGTTGAAGCTACAGTCGAAGGTATGAATAGAATCTCATCGTCTGTAGAGGAATCTGCAAAGGCAATAGAAGAGCTGGGAAGGAGTTCTGACCAGATAGGCAAGATTGTAGCAGTTATAGATGATATAGCAGACCAGACCAATCTGCTTGCCCTTAATGCTGCTATAGAGGCTGCAAGGGCAGGGGAGCAGGGGAGAGGTTTTGCAGTGGTAGCTGACGAGGTAAGAAAATTGGCAGAGAGGACAACAAAGGCGACAAAAGAGATTGCGGGTATGGTGAAGACGATGCAGTCAGGGATGTCAGAAGTGGTGAAATCAATGGAGGATGGGACAAAAGAGGTAAAGAGGGGAGTGGGTCTTGCAAATAGTGCAGGAGAGTCATTATCGAGGATAGTAAAATTAGTTCAGAGTGTTACAGAAATGATAAATCAGATAGCCACTGCTACAGAAGAACAGTCTTCTGCAACAGAGGAGATTTCATCGAATATCGAGGATATTTCTAAGGTTAGCAAAGAGACTGCAGAAGGGGCTGGCAGGTCTTCTGATGCTGTAAAT
>JACQBS010000127.1 GCA_016194325.1 Nitrospinota bacterium
AAATTTAAGCCGTATTATCCGAGAAACGCTCTTTGACCGAAAAAACTTGATAGATATATTAACCTTAAAGCCTGAACGACTACTAATCTTTCATGATGAACCATTACAGGCTATGCTATTTTAATCGGACAGTAGTGATGGACTATATAAAATTTCTTGGGACTGCGGGTGCAAGGATAGTAGTGGCAAAGCAGGTGAGGTCATCAGGCGGGACATGGTTGTGTCTTGGAGGAGTAAATCTCCTTTTAGACCCCGGACCAGGCTCGCTGGTTAGATGCTGGTCAAGTAAGCCTAAGCTTGATCCAACTACTTTGGATGCAATAATACTATCTCACAAACATCTTGACCATTCAGGTGATGTAAATGCCATGATTGAGGCAATGACAGATGGTGGTTTTAAAAAAAAGGGAACTGTCTTGGCACCTGAAGACGCCATAAACAGCGACCCGGTGATTTTTAAATATGTAAGAGATTATGTAAATAAGATAGAGGTTTTAAAGGAGGAGGAGAGTTATTCCATTAATGGCATGAGTTTTTTTACATCAAAAAGGCATGTCCACCCAGTAGAAACCTATGGACTAACTTTTCAACTGCCTAACTGTAAGCTCTCATTTATTACAGACACAAAGTATTTCCCCGAACTCTCTAAGATGTATAAGAGTGATATTATTGTTATTAATACTGTTTTGCTTAAACCGAGAAATGATATAAAGATAGACCATTTATCCATAGAGGACACAAAGATATTGATAAAGGAACTCCAACCGAAGACAGCAATCCTTACACATTTTGGAATGTCTATTTTAAAGGCAAAACCGTGGGAGGTTGCCGAGAGGCTTTCGCAGGAGACTTGTGTAAAGACAATAGCCGCAAGAGACGGGATGCAGTTAAAACTGAATGAAATATTGAATATTGAAGATTGAAAATTGAAGATTACTAATTCTTAACATTTAATTGAATTATGGATGATAAGGAATTGAAGCAAAGGACTAAGGATTTTGTTCATAAGTGTGTAAAATTGACTTTTGAACTACCAAAAACAAATTTAGGAAGACACATTGCCAGTCAATTAATAAGATGTTCCACATCAGTAGCTGAAAACTATAGGGCTGTCTGTTTAGCTCAGTCAAAGGACAGTTTTATTGCAAAAGTAAGCATCGTTCTTGAAGAGATAGATGAATCTGCTTTCTGGCTTGAATTTATCATTGATGAAAACATGCCCAAAAAAGAAATGATTTCTCCTCTATTAGATGAAGCAAATGAACTAACATCAATATTTTATGCGTCTCGTAAGACTGCAAGACTAAAAAAGTGAAACAATATTCAATATTCAATTTGATATGGCTTATAAAGATTACTACGAAATACTCGGCTTAAAGAAGGATGCTGCGGAGGGGCAGATAAAGAAGGCTTATCGTAAGCTTGCGATGAAGTATCATCCTGATAGGAATCCCGGCAACAAATCTGCTGAGGAGAAGTTCAAGGAGATAAACGAGGCTTATGCAGTCTTAAGCGATAAGGATAAAAGGAAACAGTATGATATGTTCGGTTCTGATAAGTTCCATCAGAGATTCTCTCAGGAGGACATATTTAGAGGATTTGATGTAGGGGATATACTGAAAGATTTTGGTTTTAGTTCAAGCGATATATTTAGTCAGATATTTGGAAGGGGCAGGACTGGTTACGGTGGTTTTGAAAATAAATATGGAGGTGAAGCCCCTTTTGGTTATGAAGATATGTTTGGAAGGGCTGCTCAACAAAAAGGGGCAGATGTTACATCTGATTTGCATATTACTTTTAATGAGGCAGCATTTGGAGGGGAGAAGAGGGTATCATTGAAGAGACCTGATGGAAAGATAGAAGAGGTCATGGTTAAGATACCTGCAGGAATAGATACGGGTAAAAAATTGAGGCTATCAGGAAAGGGTGCGGCGGGTATTGGCGGACAACCTCCGGGAGATTTGTATTTTAATGTAATTGTTCAAGAGCATCCTGTTTTTAAAAGAGACGGGGATAATGTTATTATAGAAAAGGAAATCAAATTTACTGAGGCTGTCCTCGGCACATCTGTAGAGGTTACTACACTTGAGGGTGAAATCAGAAGGGCAAAAGTGGCGGCAGGGACAAAAGGCGGGACTAAGATAAGGATAAAGGGATATGGTATAACTCATCTAAAAGGCGGGGGCAGAGGAGACCTCTATGTGAAAATAAAAATAAAAGTCCCCGAACATATTACAGACAAACAGAGAAAACTGCTGGAAGAACTTTCAAAAGAGGGGATGTAAGGAATTTTGAGCCACGAATGAACACGAATTTACACTAAAAAATATAAAAGTTATTTTTAAAATTCGTGCATATTCGTGTAAATTAGTGGCTAAATATTATCAAAATGAAAAAACAGATTGACCCGAAGATTAAATTTTTTAAAGAAATATCGGCACTGATTGATTCAGTGGGTGATTTAGATAAGCTCCTCTATATAATCATCCAGACTGCTACAAAGGTAATGGAGGCAAAGGCAAGCTCTCTTCTCTTGTTAGACAAAAAGACGAATAAGCTATATTTCCATACTGCAACAGGTGAAAAAAGGGATAAGCTGAAGAAATTTGAGCTTGATAGGGGTGAAGGGATTGCAGGGTGGGTTGTAGAAAAGGGAAAACCCCTTCTTGTTAAAGATGTAAGCAGAGACCCGAGATGGAACAGGAAGATAAGCGATACAATAGGCTTTGATACTCATTCAATTGCCTGTGCCCCCCTTAAGATAAATGATGAGGTTATAGGTGTAGTTGAGATAATAGACAGGGAAGATGGAATGTCTTTGAGGGATGAGGATATGGATATACTTACAGCCTTTGCAGATTTAGCTGCCTCATCAATTGCAAAGGCACAGAATATAAGGGATGTAAAGGACGAGAATATTATCTTAAGAAAGGAACTGGAGCAGAAACACCAGATTATCGGAGAGGGTGAAAAGATAAAGAAGGTGGTCGCGGATGCAAAAAAAGTGGCAGATTCAAAGGCAACTACTCTTATATACGGCGAGAGCGGTACCGGAAAGGAGCTTATTGCAAGGCTTATTCATAATCAGAGTCCGAGAAGGGAGAAGCCTTTTCTTGTAATAAATTGTGGGGCAATCCCTGAGACATTATTAGAGAGAGAGTTGTTCGGGCATGAAAAGGGTTCATTTACAGGCGCTGACCAGAGAAAGAATGGACTCTTTGAAGGGGCTGACGGGGGGACGCTATTCTTAGACGAGATTGGCGAGACTACGCATGCAATGCAGGTAAAACTCCTGCGGGTTCTTCAGGAGGGGCAATTTTATAGGATAGGAGGGACTACTCCGATAACTGTGGATGTAAGGATAATTGCTGCAACAAACAGGGAACTGGAAAAGGAGATTGAGTCAGGGAAGTTTCGTGAAGACCTCTTTTACAGACTCAATGTAATAAGAATCAATCTTCCTCCTTTGAGGGAGAGGAAGGAGGACATCCCGCTCCTTGTGAATTATCTCCTTGAAAAAAAATCTTATGAGAATAATAAACCGATTCCAGTAATAACAAAAGAGGCAATGGATGTGCTTATCAGTCACCCATGGTATGGAAATGTGAGAGAGTTGGAGAATGCCATAGAAAGGGTGGTGGTAATGGGTGATGGGAAGGAGATAAAGGTGGAAAATCTCCCGCTTGATATAATAAGGGAGAAGATGATTAAATCCCCTGCTATTGGAGTTCCGCTTAAAGAGGCAGTAGAGAAATTCAAAAAAGATTTTCTTCTTGAGACAATCAAATATGCCGATGGCAATAAAAATAAGGCTGCCAAGATATTGGGAATACAGAGGACATATCTTCATACATTGATAAGAGAACTGGGTATAGATATATGAAGAGTAGACTTATAGAATTATCGGTTGAAAATAGTATAGCCCTTTTAACAATAAATAACCCGCCTTTAAATATCCTTTCTCACGCTCTTCTTTTAGAACTTAAAGATAACATTAAAAAGCTAAAGGCTGATAAACGAGTGAGGGTAATTATCATTACTGGGAAGGGGAAGTTTTTTGGGGCAGGGGCGGATATAAAAGAACTGTCAACACTAAAAACAAAGAAAGATGGTAAAAAATTTGTAAAAGAAGGTCAGGCTATTTTAAATCTTATAGAATCCCTCGGGAAGCCTGTGATAGCAGTGATAAACGGTCCATGTATAGGGGGGAGTAATGAGTTGGCAATGGCATGTCATTTAAGGATTGCATCAGATGAGGCATGGTTTTCCCAGCCTGAAATAAATCTTGGTCTTATACCGGGTTTTGGAGGCACACAGCGACTGCCGAGGCTTATAGGAAAAGCAAGGGCAATGGAGATAATTCTTACAGGTGGAAAGATAACAGCCTTAGATGCTTTTGCCATTGGTCTTGTGAATAAGGTTGTCAAAGGGGAGAGGCTTATTGAGGAGGCGAAGGCATTGGCGGAGAACATCGGGAGTAAAGGAATACTATCAATCAAAGCATGTCTTGAAGCAGTAAACATCGGAATAGATATGAGTTTGAAAAAGGGACTTGATAAAGAGGCGAGGCTCTTTGGACGATTATGTGAGACAGAAGATAAAGAAGAAGGCATTTCTGCCTTTATAGAAAAGAGAGTGCCGAGGTTTAAAGATAAATGAAGATTGTTGTCTGTGTGAAAGAGGTGCCGGATACGGCAATAGCATTAAAGGTAAAGAGTGATAGTCCTGAAATAGAAACTGAAAATATCCCATGGGTTATAAACCCCTATGATGAATATGCCATAGAAGAGGCACTCAGGCTCAGGGAAAAATTTGACGGTGATATAACTGTCATAACTTTTGGGGCTGAAAGGGCAGAAAGTGTCTTAAAAAGTTGTATCGCTCTCGGTTCTGACAGGTCTATAAGGATAAATGATAAATCTGTAAAAGACAGAGATAGTCTTGTTACATCAAAGATACTTGCAAGGGTCATTCAAAATATTGGTTATGATATTATCCTTTGTGGCAAGGAATCTGTAGATTATGGCTATGCGCAGACAGGTCAGATGATTGCTGAGCTTCTTCAGATTCCATGCATCTCTGCAATAAAAAAACTTGAGATACCTGCTTTAACAATAGAGGCTACCTGTCATAGAGAAATTGAAGGAGGGCTTGAAGTTGTAAAATGCAGCCTACCATCTGTATTTACGGCACAGAAGGGACTGAATGTCCCACGCTATGCATCCCTATCAGGAATTATGAAGGCAAAGAAGACAAAGATTGAAACCCTTGAACCAGATGCTTTAGACCTTAATACTTTCGATTTTAAACCGAAAATCAAGATTACAAACCTCTCCTATCCACCAAAACGGCAAGAGGGCAAAATCATTCATGGAACATTACCTGATACTGCAAAGGAACTTTTAAGAAGCTTAAAGGAGGCAAGGTATATTTGAGTGAAAAAGAGATATGGGTAATAGCTGAATATGGAGATGAGGGAATAAAGAAAAGCACATGGGAGGTTGTTACTGCTGCAAAAGAACTGGCAGGTCATCTCAAAGTAAAGCCGGTTGGAGTTATCCTCGGGAATGGTATTGAGAGATTTGCTGAAGAACTTTCCAGAGAACTTGAATCAGTATATTTTATTGAGCATCCTCTCCTATCTAAGTATGATTCAAATGCCTATGTCAGTTCCCTTTATTCCCTTATAAAGGATAAAAAGCCTGACATTATAATCGTATCAGCTACATTCAGGGGAAAGGATTATATACCGATGCTGTCTGCAAAATTAGATTGCGGACTTATATCTGACTGTGTAGGCTTTGATGCAAAGGATACTATCCTTTTTAAGAGGGCTGTATATGGTGGAAGGCTTATTGCCACTTTTAAATTTGAAGAATCAGAGTTGTGGATAGTTACTGTAAGACCAAGATGTTTTGAGTATAAACGAACAGAAACAATTAAAGGAGAGATATTGCAGGTAAAGCCTGTCTTAGGGCAGCAGGATATAATGACTGCTATTCAGGAGATTATTAAAGAGACAACAAATAGACCAGACCTTTCAGAGGCTGATATAATTGTTTCAGGTGGAAGGGGGATGAAGGGAGCGGAGAACTTTAAATTACTTGAAGAAATGGCGGATGTCCTCGGCGGTGCGGTTAGTGCATCAAGGGCTGTTGTAGATTCAGGATGGCTGCCCCATACTTATCAGATAGGGCAGACTGGACGGGTAGTTTCACCTATGCTATATATAGCCTGTGGAATATCCGGTGCACCTCAGCATCTTGCAGGAATGTCAACCTCAAAGTGTATTGTTGCAATAAACAAAGACCCAAACGCCCCAATATTTAAGATAGCAGACTATGGTATTGTGGATGACCTTTTCAAGGTTGTCCCTGTGCTTATAAAAGAGTTAAAGAGTTAAGAAGTTTAAGAGTTTTAGTTTTTTTACTCATCAACTCTTTAACTCCATAACTCCTCAACTTTCTTTCTGTATGGAGAAATTTGATTGCGTGATTATTGGTGCTGGTCCAGCCGGGGTGGCTGCTGCACTTACCCTTGTTAGAAAAGGGCTTACTGTTGCTGTCTTTGAAAGAGGGGAATACCCCGGCTCAAAGAATCTCTTTGGCGGTGTATTATATTCAACTGTTTTGAATAAGCTCATCCCTGAATTCTGGAAAGAAGCATCTGTAGAAAGGCATATTACAAAGAGGCGATACTCTATCCTCTCCAAAAATTCTGAGATGGCGGTGGAATTTGGTTTTGAAGACTTCAATCACCCACCATTTAATAACAGCTTTACAGTTTTAAGGGCAAAATTTGACAGGTGGTTTGCACAGAAGGCAGAGGATGCAGGGGCTGTTATTTTTACTGAAACAGTTGTAGATGATTTTATCTATGATAAAGGAAAGGTTAGCGGTATAAAAGCAAGGAGGGAAGGTGGAGATGTATATGCTGATGTGGTTGTATGTGCAGAAGGTGCAAATTCATTACTTACAGAAAAGGCAGGTTTAAAAAAGAAACCGCTACCTCATCAGATGATAACTGCTGTAAAAGAAATTATAAGTATCCCGAAGGATGTTATAGAAGACAGGTTTAATTTATCAGACAATGAAGGTATGGCACTGGAGTTTTTTGGTGGTGCTGTAAAGGGGATGATAGGCTCAGGTTTTATTTATACCAATAAGGATTCCCTGTCGGTTGGCGTCGGCTGTCCAATAAGTGCCATGAAAGAAAATAACATGAAACCAAATGATCTTCTTGAGTCATTCAAATCCCATCCGGTAGTTAAGAAACTCTTAAGGGGTGGAAAGACAGAGGAACTTTCAGCAAAGATGATTCCAGAATTAGGTTATAAAACCCTTCCGAAACTTATAGCAGATGGATTGTTGATTGTGGGGGATGCAGGAGGCTTTGTAAATCCATCCCTCTATCGTGAAGGGACAAACATGGCAATGTATAGTGGGGTGGCAGCAGCAGAGACAATTTTAGAGGCAAGGCAGTCTGGGGATTTTTCGGAGAAGGGGTTACAAGGTTATATAAAGAAATTGGAGGAGAGCTTTGTAATGGAGGATTTAGAGAGATATGGTGATGTTCCTGAAAAATTATCCGAGATGCCCCAGCTTTTCAAAGAGTATCCCGATGCAATTCTTAAAATGGTACAGGGCTATTTCACTATATCTGATTTGCCAAAAGATGAGCTCCACAGGCAGGCATGGAATGGTTTTAAGGATAATATTTCTATGTGGAAATTATTATTGGATATGTATAAAGCAAGGAAGGCAGTTTTATGAGCATATTGCAGCCCCTTGAACAAAAGACTTTATCAGAGAAGTTATTTCTTGTCAGATTCAAGACTGATACAGAGAGTCATCTGAAAGTTAATCCTGAAAAATGTAAGGAGTGTAAGGATAAGAGCTGTATCTATATCTGCCCTGCTGAGGTATATAAGCTTGATGAAAAAGAAAATATCATCATCTCTTATGAAGGGTGTCTTGAATGCGGGACATGCAGAATTGCCTGTGAATTTATAGAATGGATGAATCCGAAGGGTGGATATGGTGTGTGCTATAGGTATGGGTAAAAAAGAGATGGATAAGATAGAGACAGATAAAAAAATGTTTTTAAATAACAAAAGTGTAAATAAGAGGTACTGAATGAATGGCTATAATGTTACCTTTTCTTTAATGCCACACACTGGTAAAGAGAAATCGCTTGAAGAAATTTGTAAGCCAGATGCTCTAAATATACTCTATAAAGGGTTATCTATTGAGGATATTCAAGCATCTTTGATTCTGGCTATAGATACTCTTTCTGACGATGTGCCAAAGGATGTTAGAAACCACCTGATAGTTAGTCAGAATCTTGCAATCTATGGATGGTTTCAGTGGAATTTTTACACAGTATCATTATTCTGGTCACTTACCTCAATAGAAATGGCATTAAGGTATAAATTCTTAGAGAAATATAAAGGTGATAAACTTTTTTTAGTTAAGAAGAATGAGACTAAAGAAGTTGCTGCCGATTTTAATATTTTTAAAGAATTAAGAAAAAGATGGCGAATTCAAGATGATCGTAATTTTGATGGAAGCTTTAAAAGCCTTTTAAATTGGGCCAGAAAAAACTCTATTCTTCCGCATGATACACCTGTAGTTTTGCAAGAGTTGTCTATTGCTTATAATAATCGCAATGTAAACACAAACCAAAGTTCTCCATTGAATATATTGGTAGAAGAAATACCAAATTTTCGTAATGAATTGGCTCACAAGCGACACGATTGGGTTTTGCTTCCAAACTCCGCTATAAATGGTTTTAACCAAGCCATAGAAATTATAAATCGATTATGGCCGAAAAAGTGAATCATTTTTCTTAATGATTTAAAGGTGCTTTAGCGTTAGCTAACTGATATCTATCTATGAAAGAGATTGTTATAACAAGTGCAGTCAGGACTCCTGTTGGGAGCTTTAATGGGGGATTGAGTTCAGTTCCTGCTACGAGGCTTGGCAGTGTTGTTATTACTGAGGCAATAAAAAGGGCAGGTATTGGACCTGCTGATGTTGATGAGATTATTATGGGTAATGTCCTTTCTGCTGGACTCGGTCAGTCACCTGCAAGACAGGCAAGTCTTGGTGCAGGCTTACCAAATACAACAAATTGTCTGACTGTAAATAAGGTTTGCGGCTCAGGACTTAAGGCTGTAATTCTCGCATCTCAGTCAATTGCACTTGGAGATGCAGATATAATTATAGCAGGCGGGATGGAGAACATGAGCCGTGCCCCCTATCTTTTAGAGAAGGCGAGATTCGGCTACAGGATGGGTGACGGTAATATTATTGACAGTATGGTAAAGGATGGACTCTGGGATGTGTATAATAATATTCACATGGGTTCCTGTGCGGAGATTGTTGCCAGTAAATATAATATTGATAGAGATGAGCAGGATAGGTATGCATTACAGAGTTATCAAAGGGCAATAGAGGCACAGAAAAATGGTTATTTCACCGAAGAGATAATTCCTATAGATAATATAGCGTTGGATGAAGAGCCGAATAGACATGACCTTTCAAAACTTAAGACCCTTCAACCTGTTTTTAAAGAAGGTGGTGGAACCACCGCAGGTAATTCCTCAAAGATAAGTGATGGTGCAGCGGCAGTTGTTGTAATGGCAGGAGATAGGGCAAGAGAGCTTGGCATAAAACCAATGGCAAAAATAATTGCCCATGCATCACAGGGTGTAGAGCCTGAGATGTTCAGTATTGCACCAGTGGGTGCAATAAAAAAGATTCTTAAAAAAACTGGGCTTACACTAAATGATATTGACCTCTTTGAGATAAATGAGGCATTTTCAGCATCAATACTTGCTGTAATAAAAGAACTTGGCTTGGATAAGGATAGATTGAATATCCACGGTGGGGCAATAGCAATAGGGCATCCTATTGGTGCAAGCGGTGCAAGGATTCTTACGACCCTTCTCTATACAATGAAAAGAAAAAAGGCAAAGAGAGGTATTGTTGCCATCTGTATCGGCGGCGGTGAGGCTGTGGCAATGCTTGTGGAAAGGGTGGAAGAATAACGATTTGGGTGTCTGAGAAGGGCAAAGTCTTTGGGTGTAAATCTCAGCGCTGTCTTATCTGCCATGGCGGGCAGTTTTTTAAAAATCATATTTCAAGACCCTCTTTCTTTCTTATTCTTAATATTTCGGATTTCAATTCAATCACAGGAATAGGGCAATCTTTCCAATCATTTTCCCAACAAATAACATAATCACATTTTCTCTTACTATGTTTTTGATTCAAAGTGTGTTCCTTAAAAAGACTTGAATATAGTTCAAATTCTACATATTTCTTTACATAGCTTGCACGTGGTTTATTTGTTATTTTATAAACACATGCATCTGGAAATTGAGGTCTTATCCATTCTATTATTGGAAAACCTAATTCCTTCCTATATTCAAAGAATAATGCAATAACGCCATCATGAGTAATCGGTGACCATCTCATTACACCAAGGTCCATAGGATCACCAACAAATTCATCTAAATCATCTGATTCTGTTGGAATACCTTGCGGTTCTTCAATATCCTTTATTGTCTCACTTATTTTTTCTATAGTCTCAGTTTTTACCAGTTTCCATCATTTGTCATTATCTAGAAAAATGATATCGCTCTTTTTCAATGCTTGTTGAGCACTTCGTGTTATATGTTCCCATTCGGGGCGTTTGTAGTCAATATCGTTATGAATGCATCTTATTTGGTCATTACACTCATCGGGGTACATTTCTTTGATTTTTCGAAGTATAACTCCAGTTCTCTCTGGGGAAATCGTCAATATTTGAACAATGCTCTGTTTAAACTTCTGAAACGATGTTAATTCAGTCATGATATCTTCTTATTATAGGTGGTTTTACCTATTTGTTCATATACGAACTGTTTAGCTTTTTGTCCTATTCTGGACTTATATAGTAATCTTTATTGTGCCAATTATAAGCTCACGAAAAATTACTGTCAATTGCAATCTGGGAGGCAATCTGGGAGGCGAGAGGAAAAATATGGGGACATTTCCCATATTTTCAGTCATATTCCTTTAAAAGATAAAACGTGACAAATTTATTTCTTTTGTGCTAACACCTTCTGCAATTCAATCCACAAGCATCTCTTTAATAACATACTTAACCTTTTCTATCTCGCTTCTGGTTATGCAGCCTAATCTCTTGACAAGTCGTCTTTTATCAACTGTCCTTATCTGGTCAAGGACAATCCAGCCGCTTTTACTCTGAAACTTCACTTTGACCCTTGTCGGGTAATCATGTGATTTTGTGGTCATTGGGGCAATGATGACAGTCTGGATATTTAGGTTCATTTCATCAGGTGAGATGACTACGCAGGGTCGGGTCTTTTTTATCTCATGACCTATAGTTGGGTCTATATTTATAAGAAAAACCTCGTATTGCTCTATTTCCATTCCCAACCTTCCATCTCAAAATCTGTCTTTTCATCAATAAACAATGCATCCTCTTTCCTTTCATGCATCATTTTAAATGCCCTGTCCCACCCTTCTCTTGGCTTGCCTTTAATGGGTTTTATGACAATCCCTTCATCTTCAACCTTAATCTCTACATGGTTATGGATATCAAGCTGTTTTAACATCGCCTTAGGTATGCGGATGCCTTTGGAATTGCCTACCGATACAATATTTGCCTTCATACATTCCTCCCAAAAATAAGTGTAATGTAATTATAATGTAGGCACATTATGCTGTCAATAATAAAAAAGCACAATACTGAATAAGGTGAATAAGGTGTTGATTATGTAAATCAATTGCCATATACTTTGCTTGAAAATTCAATTTTATAATTTGATATATGGATATTAAAACTATCGGTATTATTGGTGCGGGGAGGATGGGAGCGGGGATTGCACAGGTGATGGCAGTATCAGGATTTAATGTAATTATGATGGATGTGAAGGATGAGTTTATTGAGAGAGGTATAGACAATATAAAAAAGGGACTTGCAAAGGCGCTTGAAAAGGGTAAGATAACCTCTGAAGAGAAAGAGAAAGCCATTACAAAGATTCGCACAACAACAAGACTTGAGGATATGGCAAAGGTAGATTTTATTATTGAGGCTGTGCCTGAGATAGCGGAATTAAAATCTGATATTTTTAAAAGACTTGATGGAATCTGTTTAAAGAAAACCATCCTTTCTACAAATACATCCTCCATACCCATCAGCAAAATTGCCTCTGTAACAAATAGACAGGATAAAGTCATTGGGATGCACTTCATGAACCCTGCACCTGTAATGGAGCTTGTGGAAGTAGTAAGGGGGATTAATACATCGGATGAAACTTTTTTAATAGTAAAAAATCTTGCAGAAAAGATTGGCAAGATACCTGTGGAATCAAAAGACTCTCCCGGCTTTATTGTGAATAGAGTCCTCATGCCGATGATAAACGAGGCTGTCTTTGCACTGATGGAGGGAGTTGCGTCGGCTGAAGATATTGATAGGGCAATGACAATGGGTGTAAATCTGCCGATAGGCCCCCTTGCTTTGGCGGATTTGATTGGACTTGATACAGTTCTTTCAATTATGGAGAGTATATATAAGGAGACAAATAATCCAAAACATATGCCCTGCCAGTTGCTAAAAAAATATGTGGATGAAGGGCAATTGGGGAAGAAGACAGGAAGGGGGTTTTATAAATACCCAAAATAAATGGACGCAGATTCCCGCAGAAAAAAAGATTTTCGCAGATATAATCGAATTTATTGTCATTGTTCTATTCTTTTCAATCCTGTAGTTTCTGCGTTTATCTGCGTCCCATTAGGAGGAAATATGGATTTTGAGCTTACTGAAGAACAGAAACTGATAAAAGATACGGTTAGGAGATTTGCTGACGAGGTTATTGTTCCTGTTGCGAGGGAGAACGATATAAAGGAACATTTCCCCCTTGAAATAATAAAAAAGATGGCATCTCTTGGTTTTCTTGGTGCCCCTATACCAGAGAAATATGGAGGTGCAGGGCTGGACTTTATTAGTGATGCAATTATTTTTGAAGAGATTGGGAGGGCTGATTCCTCAATAAGGACAACACTTTCTGTTCAGGTATCAATAGTTGGACTCACTATTTTAAACTGGGGAACTGAGGGGCAAAAGGAAAAATATCTCCCTCGTTTATGCAGGGGTGAGATAATCGGTTGTTTCGCCCTGACAGAGCCCGGGGCAGGGAGTGATGCTGCAAACCAGTCAACAACTGTAGTTCTTACTAACAAAGGGTGGGTGCTTAATGGGACAAAGACATGGATAAGTAATGGCGGTATAGCGGATATTGCTGTTGTCTTTGCACAGACAGATAAGAATAAAAAGCATAAGGGAATTGCGGCATTTATTATAGAAAAGGGGATGCATGGATTTTCAACGAAGGAGATAAAGGGGAAACTTGGCTTAAGGGCATCCAATACAGCAGAGCTTATCTTTGAGGACTGCATGATTCCAAAGGATGCCCTTCTGGGTAAGATAGGGGACGGCTTTGAGGTGGCTATGAGTGCCCTTGATAATGGGAGGTATGGCGTTGCCTCTGGCTGTGTCGGGATTATTCAGGGATGTATAAATGTATGTGTGAAGTATGCAAAAGAGAGGCATCAGTTTGGAAAGCCTATAGGCAGTTTTCAGTTGATACAGGAAAAGATAGCGAGGATGGTAGTTGATTGTAATGCGTCACGACTGCTCGTATACAGGGCGGGAGATTTAAAAAATAAGGGTATAAAAAATACACTTGAGACATCAATTGCAAAATACTTTGCGAGTGAGGCGGCGGTAAGGGCTGCTGTAGATGCGATTCAGATATTCGGTGCCTATGGTTATTCCAATGAGTATCCTGTGGAGAGATATTTAAGGGATGCAAAGGTTGCTACAATTTATGAGGGGACATCGGAGATACAGAAACTGATTATAGGTCATCACACCATCGGCATAAAGGCATTTAGCTAATATTTTAGCCACGAATATACACGAATATTCACGAATTAAGAAAAGATTTTTAAAAAATTAGTGTTAATTCGTGTTCATTCGTGGCTAAAGATTTTACAATCTTCCCGACCTAAGAATTGATATTGCAAGCCATAGTCCCAAAAGTCCTGCCACGATATAGCCTATTACACCCAGCATTGGGAAGCCGAATAGGAGTGGTTCTTTGCCTGACAGCATTACAACAGATGAGCCGATTACAATGGCGGATATGATGAGGGAAAAGGAGAGGCGGTTGCTTGATTTGTCCATATCCCTTATTAGCCTGTCAAGCCCGCTGTGGACAAACTCAATTTTGAGTTTATCCTTCATGACCTTTTTCAAAACATAGCTTAATTGCCCAGGTATGTCTTTTACAATATCGCCTAAATCGCTTATGGTTCTGTATGCCTTTGTAATCTGGTAAGCGGGGCTTAATCTCTTTTTTATTAATTCCACAGAAAAAGGTTTTGCCTCTTCAAGAATCAGAATATCGGGGTCAAGTGCCCTTGCAAGCCCCTCAATTGTGATAAGGGTCTTGCCTAAGAGTATGAGGTCATTGGGCACCCTTGCCTTGTAATTCATGGCTAACTGAAATACATCACTCAAGATTTTCCCTGCCTGTATCTGCCTCAGTGCCTTGCCGTAATAAGGGTCTATCAAATCCTGCAGGTCATTCTTGAATGCCTTTGTATCTACATCCTCAGTTAGAAGCCCAAGCCTGATATATTCATGAATAAGTTTGTCGTAATCAAGTTCAATCAGTGATAAAAATGTATTTGCGAGGCTCTCCATGATATCATCATCAATCTTTCCGACTATGCCGAAATCTACAATCCCTATTTTATTGTTTTCCATTATCAGAAAATTACCCGGATGGGGGTCGGCATGGAATATGCCGAATTCAAGTATCTGTCTTAAAAATGCGTTGGCACCATTCTTTGCTATAATCTTTTTGTCATACCCGGCCTCTTCTAATTTTTTTATCTCATGGATTGGAATCCCCTCTATCCTCTCCAAGGTTAAAATATCCTTTGTTGTGTAATCCCAGTAAATCTTTGGTATATAAACAGTATCATCTCCCTCAAAATTATTTTTAAACTTTACTGCATTGCTCCCCTCAAGATTAAAATTTAGCTCTCTCCTAATTGTCCTTGAAAACTCCTCAACTATCCCCGTAGGATTGTAGAGCTTGCCGTGGGGGAGGTATCTTTCAATTAGATTTGCCAGATAGAAGAGTATGCTTATATCGGATTCCAATATCCGTCTTAAGCCGGGACGCTGAACCTTTACAATTACCCTCTCTCCTGTAATGAGGGTTGCATTATGAACCTGTGCAATTGATGCTGCTGCAGTTGGAGTCTCTTCAAAGGAAGAGAATATCTCATCTGTTTTAACATTTAGTTCTTCTTCAATATGTTTTTTTGACTCCGATGCAGAAAATGGGGGGACTTTATCCTGAAGCTTCTTAAATTCTTCAGCAAAATCCTGGGGAATTAAATCAGGCCTTGAAGATAAGATTTGCCCCAGTTTGATAAATGTAGGACCCAGTTCTTCAAATGCGAGGCGGAGCCTCTCAGGGATAGTATGAGCCTCTTTTTCCAATTCATATTTTTTGAAAGTTATAATTCTTTTGCCGAGGGATATATAATGCTGGAGGTTTAGCTGGTCAACTAAAGACCCAAAACCATGTTTGATTAAAACATTGGTTACATTCCTCAGACGCTGGATATTCTGATAGGTCTTTTTAACCTTGGGAAATGGCATGGTATCAAAGATTAGAACGCAGATTTACAGGATTTATCAGGATTTACACAGATAAGCCTTGAATATTTTTAGTCAGAGTAAAAAGATAAATTTCTTTTTAATCAAGTAGTTTCTGCGTTCATCTGCGTCCAATACTATTCTTTTTCAACCTTTTTCTTCAACTGTTCAATCTTTTTTTCCAGATTCTTGACCTTTGCGTCAAGGTCTTTCTTTTGAACAATATCCACCTTTTGAAGGGCGGTTCTTATCCCCTCCTGTATCTTCTTCTCTATCTCAGTTCTGGACTTTTCTGCCTTCTTTAATACCTCATCTATAAGCTTCGCACCCTCACTCTTCTTAATCTCACCCCTCTTCACCAAATCATTTACCAGTTCCTTTATCTTTTTTTCAGATAAATCAATTGCCCCCAATCCTAAAACTACAGCCTTTCTTAATAACTCAAACATATAGTCACCTCCTTTTTAAAATTTATGTTCTGTAAATTAAAATAATTTCTGCCTGATAATACCACAATTAAGAAATTTTCAAAAACTATTATTATTCCTTTATTTTTTCAACTAAGCTGCCCTTCTTTTTCCTAACCCCATAGAAAGAAGATAAACCACAAGCTGATTGAGACTGACCCCTTCTTCCTTTGCTTTGTCAATAAGTGCTTTGTGTAAAGATTTAGGTGTCCTTGTAAGTATCTTGCCGCTGTACATATCTTCAGATGATGGCTGTGGAATTTTTCTTCCCTCTTTCTTTGCAGTTTTGAGCCATAGTTCTTGAGCAATCTTTACCTCTTTTATAGCTTCTTCCTCTGTCTCTCCAAATGCAGAGCATCCTGCTAAATCCGGGATAACAGCTATAAAGCCTTTATCTTCTTCACTATAAAATACTTTTATTGGATAGTGCATATTTACTCCTCCTTTAATTTTTTATTTCTCATTTGTTATAAACGCTATCATATATGATAGCATAGAATCAAGGTGTTCTACTGATTTATACCCCTGAAAACCCCCTGAAAACCCTTGACAAATTATTCTATCGTGGTATATTTCTCCCATAATAATCTCATTATTTCCTCTCCCCTTTGGGGAGAGGATTAAGGTGAGGAGAAATATTTAGGAGGGCTGAATATGATAAACAAAAAGGCACGAACCTTGCTCAGTCAGTCAGTCAGTCAGTCAGTCAGTCAGTC
>JACQBS010000031.1 GCA_016194325.1 Nitrospinota bacterium
TATGGTCTTTGCCAAATCATTAATCAATGCCATTGAGACAGCAATGGAGTTATCTAAAACAACTAACAGACAGATTGTTATTGGTAATTTTGTAAATATAATCCTTGCGATAATATCACCAACTGCAAGAAGGATGATGTGTGATATATCCCCCTGTGGTGCAGGCCGCACCTTTCTTACTATTACAGCAAATGGTGATATGCTGCCTTGTGGTGAGTTTACAGGTTACAGAGAATTTTCAGGCGGAAATATCTTCAAGACATCAATAGAGAAGGCACTAAGCTCAAAGGCATTTGACCTTTCAAGGTCAAGGGTTGTCGAAAGAATTGAGGAGTGTAAGGAGTGCGACTTCAGGCATATATGCGGCTCTCCATGTCCTGCAGAGAAACATGGCAGAGGCGACCTTTATGGAAAGGCAGAATTCTGCGAATTCTATAAGGAGATGATTAAATATGCCTTTAAACTATTGGCAGAGGGAAAA
This sequence comes from Nitrospinota bacterium, assembly GCA_016194325.1. Lineage (GTDB taxonomy): Bacteria > Nitrospinota > Nitrospinia > UBA9942 > UBA9942 > UBA9942. The sequence goes on from JACQBS010000031.1 coordinate 482, forward strand.
CTTGAGTATCTTTTAAGAAAAGATTCCCTGAGCCAGATGATATATGAATATCAATATTAATAATCAGGTGAAAAAGAAAAAGGGAGTTCTCGTCATTGCCCACGGCAGCAGAAGGGATGAAGCAAATCAACAGGTGCTTACCCTTGTTAAGAGGTTAAGGGATTATTTTCAGACTGATATGTTTGAGGGTGCCTTTATGGAGCTCGCTTCGCCTTCCATAAAGGATGGTATTAAGACACTATCAGAAAAGGGGATAGAGGAATTAATTGTCTCCCCCTTCTTTCTTTTTATAGGGATGCACTACTCTAAAGATGTTCCGGCACTTATCAGAGAGGCTATAGAGGAGATAGATGGAAGGATAGGCTTTAAGATGCTGAAACCTGTTGGCATGCACCCTGAGATATTTGACCTCCTTAAGGATATACTCTATGAAGATATAGCCGACCAACTCGAATTCAAACACCTGCCTCCATCACTGATTGAAGATAGGAGTATGGATATAATTGAAAATTACATAGGTAACAATAATATACCGGCAGATCAGAAACCTGTTATCAAAAGGGTGATTCACACAACAGGGGACTTCGATTTTTTAAAAAGTATGATATTTTCTGAAGATGCCGTATCTGAAGGGATGAAGGCAGTTCGTGAAAAGAAGATTATCTATACCGATGTTACAATGGTTCAGGCGGGTATCAATAAAAGATTCGGGCATGAGGTAAGATGTATCCTGAACAATCCAGAAGTTGTAAAAGGGGCTGAGATTGAAGGGTTGACGAAGGCTGCTTACAGTATAAAGATGCTGAACCAAAGGCTTGATGGCAATATCGTTGCCATAGGGAATGCCCCTACTGCCCTAACTGCATTGGTGGATATGATTAGACATGAGAATGTAAGACCGGCACTGATTGTAGGGGTTCCTGTTGGATTTGTAAATGCCATAGAGTCTAAGGAATATTTAAGTACAATAAAAGAGGTTCCCTACATCACAAACCGGGGGAGGAAAGGGGGGAGTACTGTAGCGGCTGCAATTGTAAATGCCCTGATTAAGATGGGATTCGCGGGAGAAGAAAAACATGATTAACCACTGAAAACACTGAAAAGAACAAAAAAGAAAAACTTTTAACCACAGATGGACACAGATAAACACAGATTTAACAGCATGAAGATAAGAAGTTAAGAAGTTATGAGGTTTTGTATTTTTCATCTTCCAATCTTCTTATCTTCTCAGCTTCTTGTTTTGATTTTATCTGTGTTCATCCGTGTTTATCTGTGGTTGCTTTTGTATTTTTTTGGTTGTGGCTTTGCCACGTTGTGAACTCTGTGGCTGAATTTTAAAAGGAAAGGGGGTGAGAAAAATGGATCAGAGTATTAGAAAAGAGGGGAGTTTGGTAAATACTCTATTGCTTGCTCTGCTTACTGGGACTGTCTTTTTTGCAATAGTGGTTATTGCTTATGGTATGGATTCTGTTATACCCGGGGTTCACGATGCCTTCCATGACTTCAGGCATGCTATCGGTATTCCATGCCACTAATAATTAGCCACGGATGAACACAGACTATAATTAAAATCTCAAATTTCAAATTATTAGGTGTAAGTCTGTGGCTTAAAAGGGAGGGAAAGATAATGGATTACTTGAAAAACGGAATTATTGCTGGTGTGCTCTGGGGCTTAATTGCTATGGGGGTTAATAGTATCACAGGGATACATCCCTTTGAATATGGCATACTCCATAATCTGATTACTTTTACAACTGGAGGGGCTATATTCGGCATTGTTGCAGGAGGACTTTTAACATTTATCCACAACAGACTCCCCTTTAAAACATCTTTTAGCAAGTCTGTTCTGCTTACCACCTGTTTATGGATGATACTGAACATGGGTGGTCTTCTTCTTTCATCGGATAACCCTATGAGGTATCATGTTGAGGTGCCGACAACCATTCAGGGGTTTGCACTTGCTGTATTAATGGGAGTAATTATGGGAGCAATGTTGCAGCTAAGGCAAAAAATAATCTGCTGCTGAGGGAATACAAAATGGGTAAGGAATTTGCTTACACCACAGGGACATATGCCACTGCTGCGGCTAAGGCAGCGCTCTATATATTGCTGAACGGGAAGGAGATAAAGGAGATAGAAGTGATCCTGCCAAAAGGTGAAAGGGCATTAATCCCTATAAACTGCATCGAAAAATTCAGTGATGGCGTGAGATGTGGTGTGGTTAAAAGGTCTGTTGAAGAGACGGATGCCACTCACAACCTTGAGATTTTTGCCAATATATCCTTGAGAGAGGATGATCAGGTTGTTATTGATGGAGGTATAGGTATAGGACGTGTAACTAAAAAGGGGCTTCAACTCCCTATTGGAGAGGCAGCTATTAACCCTGTTCCCAGAAGGATGATACATTACTCCCTGAAGGAGTTGACCTCTCGCGGAGTGAATGTAGTCATATCTTCCCCAAAAGGGAGGGAGGTTGCAGCCTCAACCTATAATTCGAGACTCGGCATTATTGGCGGAATATCTATTCTTGGAACCACAGGCATCATGAAACCAAAGTCTTCTGTCTCCTTCAAAGGGACCATTTTACAACACCTGAGCTTCTGCCAGAAAAATGGGATAGGGGAGATTGTTATTACACCCGGAAATATCAGCGAGGAGGCGATGCTTGACTACTTTGGAGATAATATTCGTAAGGAGCAGATTGTCCAGTCGGGCGATTTTCTGGGTTTTACTTTAAAACATGCATACAGGATGGATTTTAAGTTTATACTATCAGGGCATCCTGGAAAACTGGCAAAGGTTATGGGTGGATATTTTCAGACACACTACTCCAGATCTCCTCAGGCTAATGATTATGTTATTCAATTTCTGAAAGGAAAGGTTAGTGATGAGATTATAGAGGAGATGAAGGAATCTCCTACGGTAGAGGGGATAACAGCCATCCTTCAGCATCATAAAAAGGGGGAGTTGTTAAATGATATTGCAGATACGATAGAGGAAAGGGTTAAAGAATTTTTAAAGACAGAATCCCCTATTCCCATACTCCTTTTCAATATGGATAAAAAATTAATTGGCGCTTCAAAGTCAGGGGTGAAATGGACAAACCCCTGATTTTAGCCACGAATTTACACGAATATTCACGAATTAAAAAAATTAGTGTTAATTCGTGTTCATTCGTGGCTAAAGGTTTTATAATTTCATACATGGACAAAAGGATATTTATAGTCGGTTGTGGACCAGGAGCTAAAGACCTTATAACCATGAGGAGTAACCGCGCAATTGAAGAGGCAGATGTAATTATAGGGTCAAGGCGTCTGATAGCTGATTTTGTCAGGAAAAGGGATATAAGGACTCTGGTACTGGAAAATAATTACCAGAAGGTTTTTGAAGATGTGGATAGGCTTAAAGGGGATAAAAGGGTAGTCTTCCTGGTTTCTGGAGACCCCTTGTTTCATAGCCTTGGAGAGAGGGTAATAGAAAGATTCGGGAGGGAGAGTTGCGAGGTAATCCCCGGGGTCAGCTCTTTCCAGTATGCCTTCTGTCAAATAAAGGAAAGCTGGAAAGATTACAGGGTCTTCAGCATTCATGGTGATAAGGATGTGGATATTGGTAAGATATTCAAAGAAAATGACAGGTTTATACTCCTTCTCGATCCAGGGCATAACCTTAAATTTATAAAAAGGCAGATAGGGGCAATTCCGAAATGTAAATACAGATTTTATGTTGCCTCAAATCTCTCTATGCTAACTGAGAAAATATCGAATATTTCTTTCGCTGACTTTGATAATTTCCCTGAAGAATCTTTGAGCCTCCTTATAGTGAGGAGAGAGGATGAGTAAGTTTTATGGTGTAGGCGTAGGACCTGGAGATCCTGAATTGATAACCCTGAAGGCACTTAAAGTTATTAAAAATGCAGACCTTATCTTCACACCTAAGGCGAAGATGAAGGAGGATAGTCTCGCCAGAGAAATAGTTGAAAAGGTGCTGAATGAAAAGCTTGTCCCTGCATGGTGTAAGCAGGGAAAGGAGTTCTTTGAGATTGAATTTCCCATGACAAAAAATGTAGAGGAGCTTAAAGAGAGATATCTGAATTCTGCCAGAATTATACTCCAAAAGGTCAATGAGGGTAAAGATGTTGCATATCTGACAATCGGGGATCCGCTTCTTTACAGCACATACATCTACCTTGTAAGTGCCTTGAGGGAGCTATCACCTGAGCTTAAGATTGAGACCATTCCAGGTATCCCTGCCTACAGTGCAGTGGCGGCAAGATTCGATTACTCCCTTGCTGAAAAGGATGAGAGGATATGTATCTGCCCTGTGCCTTCCGACATGGAAGATTTAAGAGAGATAATCACAAAAAATAATACAGTAGTAATCATGAAGGTGGCAAAGAGACTGTCCCATGTTATCAATCTGCTTCACAAGATGAATCTGCTCAAATATAGTATCTTTGGAAGCCATGTGGGGCTGGAAGGGGAAAAATTAATCAATGGTGCAAAGGAGCCCTTTACAGTTTCAGAAAATGAGGGTTACCTCTCCACAATAATCGTGAGGAAAAGAACAAAGACTTGATTTTTGACATGATTTACAGGATAAAACAGGATGAAAAATATTAAGCCTAAATTCTAAACTGCAGGATTTAGGTTAAAAAATAATCCTGTCAATCCTGTTAATCCTGTCTAAAGTTTTTTTAAATTCGTATAAAAATATGAAGGTATATTTCATTGGTGCTGGACCAGGGGACCCAAAGCTTATAACTATCAAGGGGAAAGAGGTCGTCGAGAAGGCTGATATTGTGATTTATGCCGGTTCACTGGTAAATGAGGAGATACTGAAATACGCCGTCAATGCTAAGGAGATTCACAATTCTGCCACATTAAATCTTGATGAGATTGGTGATATATTCAGAAAAGCAAAAGAGAGGAACTTTGATGTTGCCCGTATCCATTCCGGCGACCCCTCTATTTACGGGGCTATCAATGAGCAGATGAGATTATTGGATGACATGGGTATCCCCTATGAGGTGATACCTGGTGTAAGCTCCTTTCAGGCTGCTGCGGCAGCCCTGTGTCAGGAATTGACCCTCCCCGGAGTATGCCAGACAATTACCATTACGCGTGTTGGAGGGAATACACCTGTTCCTGAGAAGGAGGATTTAAAAGATATTATCAAAACAAGACCCACCCTTATACTATTTCTGTCTGTATCAAAATTAGATGAACTCGTTGAGACCCTGAAAATGAGTTATCCCCCTTCAACACCTATTGCCATTGTTTACAGGGTAAGCCTGCCAGAAGAGGAGATTATTCTGGGGACACTAAGGGATATTATGGAAAGGATTGAAGGGAGAGATATTAAAAAGACTGCCTTAATCATAGTGGGTGAGGTTTTGAGTAAAAAGGGCGGCGACTCAATGCTCTATGATAAAGATTTCAGCCACTCCTATAGAACAAAGACTTGATTTTAGACAGGATATACAGGATAAAACAGGATAAAAAACATTCAAAAATTAATCCTGTCAATCCTGTTAATCCTGTCAAGTTTTTATAATTTCCTTGTATATTATGAAGCCAGCAATCATTACCATTACCTCTCAGGGACTCAAAGTAGGGAGAAGGATACAGGAAGGGCTTAAGCTTGTCCCTGCATGGTGTAAGCAGGGATGCGATCTCTACGCCCCTGAAGAAATCCTGATTGAAAACCGCGCTGCCATTATCGGGTATAAAACTATAAAAGAATTGGTGTCAAAGCTATGGGGGGATTACGATTCTCTGATCTTTATCATGGCAATGGGCATTGTCCTCCGTACTATCAAAGAGCATATACAGGACAAGCACAGGGACCCTGCAGTTGTTGTAGTAGATGAAATGGGGCGCTATGCCATAAGTGCCTTATCAGGGCATGAAGGTGGTGCAAACAGACTTGCCGAAAGGGTCTCACTTATCTGTCAGGGGGATTTTGTCATTACTACAGGCTCTGAGGTAACGAAGACCCTGATTGTCGGAATGGGGTGCCGCCGCGGCACTTCGGCAGATTACCTTGAAGATGCAATGATGGAAGGGCTTAGGCTTATCAGCCGAGAATTAAAAGAGGTAAGACTAATTGCAAGCATTGAGGATAAGAGGGATGAAAAGGGTCTCCTTCAACTTTCAGAAAGATTAAATATCCCCCTCAAGTTCATTCCTAAGGAATTGATTAAGACAGTAGAGGGTAGGTTTTCAAAATCTGAGCTTGTAAAAAATACCCTCGGGGTTTATTCTGTGGCAGAACCCTGTGCCA
>JACQBS010000130.1 GCA_016194325.1 Nitrospinota bacterium
AGGGATTAACAACAAGATAAAGAGGCTAAAGCGTATGGCCTACGGCTATAGAGATGTTAAATACTTCTTACTCAAGATACATCAGCATTGTGGACTGCTTGACCCTAAGTTTTCAACTTAAATACGAAAGAGGGAAAATTTGTTTACAAGATATTCACTTTATATTTCCATGCTTGTTAATATTGTTTTTTATCTGTTAAGCCCTACTGCAGGTTTTTGTGTGGAACTGATTCTCCTGGACGGTCAGAAATGGTCAACTGGAGGTGCCATAGGGAGCACTCCTGCAATTGACTTCCTTGCTGTAACAATGACTCGTTGCATACCTACCAAACCGCTCTCTCCGGGGTACTATGAATTCAAAATTTCGCCTGCCTCCATTGTCCTGAAAAGAGAAGTTAGTGAAGAAGGTTTATATTACAGACATGAAGTTAAAGGTTTGTCAGGTGCTTTTTCACTTACCTATGGATTAAGCCATCATTTTGGGTTAAATTTTACCACGGGATATGCGAAAGGATATGATGGGGAAGCGAAAAAGACTATTAGTGACTATTCAGCTGGAACCGCCTTTACCGGTAATCGTTCCAATGACCAGGGTTATCTCTTTGCTGCAAATCTTATCTATGATCCCTTCTCTGATCCGGAGGGTTTTAGACTTCCTATCATAATTGGTATTTCATATACGCAGGCTTCCGGCAAGTATGAAATCCCCTTTATATTCGTAAAAAATTGCAACAGTTGTAATTCTCCACCTAACCGAATTGGACACAAAGGTAAGGAAAAAGAGGTGTACGATATTGGGGGAACTCCTACTTTCCTATCCATATCTCCCCAATTTAATACCGGACCTGTAAGATGGGTTCCTTTTATATTTATGGTTGGTGGTCCCGGTACCTCTTCTAAAGTTGAAGTGACCCAGAGTGACTTAACGACCGGCGAATCAAGAGTATCACAAGTTGATGTTGGTGGAGGGGGTATTGGAGGATTAGGATTGGAAATTATCTATCGCCCATGGAATTTAAGCTACACTTACATTCCTCCATCACTTGGAAATTTGTCTGGGGGATTCCATGATACAATAGAATCGCATGCACTGACATGGTCAAAAAATTGGTAGTTACATCAAGGAGGATACTGTGTTTCAAATCCAGTATCTTCCAAGAAAGAAGACCTGTTTACAAATATACGAATACTCCACATTGGGCAGGTGAGTGAGTGAATCAACCTGTCTTATTCAGGTAATTGATGATGTATAGGGGAGACTCTCTACTATTTCGCCTATCACCATCTCATCAAGTATATCGGCAATTCTAACATTCACAATTTTGTTCATCAGTTCATCTCCGCCTCTTGTCATAACAGGAATATAATTATCTGTATAACCCTTTAGGAGACCTGTTTCCCTGTCCCTTGTATTTTCAATAAGCACTCTGCATATCTTTCCTATGAAATCCTTTCTGAATATATTTGATTTTTTCTCTCCAAGTTTCTTGATGACTGAACCCCTTTCCTTTTTTGTAGATTCAATTATCTGTTCAGTATGGTTATATGCATCAGTCCCCTCTCTCTGTGAGTATGTGAATACATGAAGGTAACTCAAAGGGAGTTCTTCAATAAGACTGTATGTATTTTTAAATTTTCCCTCATCCTCACCGGGGAATCCCACAATCACATCTGCACCAATGCCTATGTCAGGTATATTACTCTTTAATTTTATTATAAGGTCTCTATAAAATTCAGAACTGTAATCCCTCCGCATTATCTTGAGTATCTCATTATCTCCGCTCTGTAATGGTATATGAAGGTGTCTGCATACCTTTTCTGATTTTTTAATTAACAATATAAGCCCATCACTCACCTCTCTCGGATTTATAGAGCTTAGCCTTATCCTTTCTATACCCTTTACACCTGTCAACATTTCAACAAGGTCAGAGAGTTCTGTCTTTGGCTTTAGGTTCTCTCCATAACTTCCAAGGTTGACACCTGTTAAGACAATTTCTCTAAACCCTGAATATGCAAGTTCCTGTGCCTGATTAAGAATAATTTCAGGTTTCTCGCTTATACTCGGCCCCCTTGCAATTGTTACAATACAAAATGAGCATGTCTGGTCGCACCCTGTTTGGATTTTCAGATATGCACTCGTCCTCCCTGAAAAATTTGAAATCTTGCGGGACCTAAATTCTTTTGCTGTATTTATATCACTGACAACGATTCTTGTATTATCAAGTTTTTTTATCTCTCTTCTGCCGTTTTTAAATGCGTTAAAGTCCTCAAGATAATTGACTATATTCAGTTTTTCCATGTTGCCCAGAATCATATCCACCCCTTTGATAGTGCCTATCTCTTCAGGGTTTATCTGGGAGTAACAGCCTGTTACGACAATAAAGGCGTCCTTATTTGTCTGGATTGCCCTCCGTATGGTCTGTCTGCAGCGGTAATCACTCCTGTTTGTCACTGTGCATGTATTGATGACATAGATATTTGCACTGTCTGAAAATGGGACTATGTCAAAGTTCATCGCCTTGAATAAGTCCTCCATCTCTGCGGTCTCAAATTGATTAAACCTGCATCCTATTGTTGTAAAAGCTGCCTTCATTATAAAACCTCCAAGAACAAAAACCTAATAAGCCACAGAGACACAGAGGCACAGAGAAATAAACCAGATTAAACCGTTTAAACCGCTTTTAAAATCTCCGTGTCTCCGTGCCTCTGTGGCAAATTTTATGTTTTACAGTAAGATAATAACCAATTATATTGGAAAAGGCAATTAGCTAAAAACATAGTAAAAAAAATATGCCCTTGACTTTTGTAAAAGTGGTGCAATACTATACATAAAAAATTGAACTTTTTAAACTTGATATTCCATGCAGCAATAATGAACCATAAAGCACAAAACTTGCTCAGTCAGTCAGTTTAAGCACAATGGAGAGATTAGGGGGTAACCTTATGGGAAAAGAAATAAGGATGGTTTATGATGAGGTTTATTTATGAAGGTAATTGTAGAAATAGAAAATGAGGAAGAAATAAAAAAGGTTAAAAAATTTTTCAAAACAAAGCATATTACGATAGTAAAATCAGATAAAGAGGAGATGTTAGAAGAAATTTTTAATAATTTTAAAGTAAAGCTTCCTAAAAGCTACAAATTTAATAGAGAAGAATTACATGCACGAGAGGAGGGGCGGCATGTATAAAATTGCCTTGAAAGCATGGATGGTGGGTCTTGCGGTTTTTCTCGCGTCATGCGCAACCCCGAAGATCAATTTGCAACTATCCGTATCCACGGTGGGGGTGTCGATGGAACTGAAAAAGAAGTCATATATCATCTGCGTCATGAACCTCTCGAAGGACGGCCGTTATGTGCTTACCGGTAGTTGGATGGCCGGCAGCAGCATCCCGATAAGGCTGTGGGACGTTGGCGACGGGAAACATGTGTGGGGGACAAGCGAGTATAGCCCCGTAAATGGCGTGTCCTCTCTGTCATTTTCACCCGACGGCAAGAGCTTTATTGCCGGTGGGCTGACGGGAAAATTGTCCCTTATGGATACCGGCACGGGAAAGTCGATACGGGACTTTACCGGTTTTTCCCTGTTGCCGACGGCGGCCGATCTCAGCCTTGCATTTTCGCCTGACGGGAAATACCTGCTGATCGGCGGAATGGGGGGAGACCTCGCGCTGCGGGACGCGACATCAGGGAAAGTGGTGCGGGAACTAAAGGGCCATTCAGGCTTCGGGCTGGGGGGTGCGGTTCAGTCGGTCGAATTTTCGCCCGACGGGAAATATGCCCTTTCCGGGGGAGGCGACGGCACGGCGCGATTATGGGACATCTCGACGGGGGAGAACATCAAGACATTCAAGCATCCGTCGGAGGTGATATCCGCGCTGTTCATGCCTGGTTCGCGGCAAATCATTTGCGGGGACAAGGACGGCAATATAAAGCTGTGGGATATCGGAACCGGCGAAAACATAAAAACGTTGAAGGAGGAAGAAGAGGTTTTTTCGATGGCAGTTTCGCCTGACGGGAAACAGGTATTCGCGGCTACCCAACATGAACATTCCATCCTGCTTGCACCGCTGGAAGCCGCCGCAGGCGCGATGCAGGAAAAGAAGGTCAGTTCATGGGATATTGCATCCGGCAAGCGGCTGCAGGAATATACGTTCCAGATCCCCAAAGCGATTCAGTCCATCGTGCATATCGCCCTTTCTCCCGATGGCAAACGCCTTTTTATAGCCGGGGACGCCTCTTTGCGCATCATGGATGTCCTGACATGGAAGGAGATTGCCATGACAATCGCTTATGAAGACGGCGAATGGCTTGTAATCACCTCTGAGGGTTATTACAATTCCTCTGAAAAAGGCGCCCAATATCTCAATGTTAAAGTGGGAGAGACCTCTTACAGTGTTGACAGTTTCTACGACGTCTTCTACCGTCCGGACATAGTAACGGCAAAATTGCGTGGAGAAGACATAAAAGATTTGGTAACAATCACTATGAAAGACGCAATCAAAAGCCCGCCTCCTTTAGTAGAGATAAGTCCAGTCACAACATCACCGTCATCTCCAAAGGCAAAGGTCTGCTATAACATAAAAAGCACAGGAGGAGGCATTGGAGAGGTAAGGTTGTTTCATAACGGCAAACTCATCGAATCAGACGGATACTACAAAGAAGCGGCAAAAACAGTTACAGAAAAGACCCGGCTTGCAAAACTTGACAGCAAGGCAATATATGAAGACATGAGAAGCGTAAAGATAAAAGAAAAGACAGAGATAAGCCCTGTAACAACCAAGACAAAAGGAGAAGCCTTTAATGACTGCAAGGAAATAGAGGCAATATCAGGAGAAAATGAGATAAGCATAACAGCATTCAATAAAGACAACACAGTCCAGAGCTATATGCAGACGGCAAAATTTAATTCACAGATAAAACCCGAAGAACCCCATCTTTACATTCTTTCAATAGGCATAGACCAATACAGAGACAGCACAATAAATCTCAAATACGCAGTAAAAGACTCAACAGACATAAAGGAAAGGCTGATTAGACAGGCGTCAACTCTCTATAAACCCCAGAATATCCATAATATAATGCTTAAGGACAGTGAAGCCACAAAGGATAATATTCTTGGGAGGATTGGAGAACTTTCAAAGCAAATAAAGCCGACAGACAGCTTTATACTCTTCGCAGCAGGACACGGGGTATTGCTTCAAAACCAGTATTACATGCTAACCCATGATTTTGACGGAAATGTAAGCGAAAATAACCTCGTAAGCTCCAACGAAATTGTAGAGATGTCGAAAAAGATAAAGTCCTTAAACCAGTTGTTTATCTTTGACACCTGCCATGCGGGAGGGGTGGATTACATAGTAAGCGGATTATATGATGCCCGCATGTCGGTGCTTGCGAAGAAGATGGGGCTTCACATATATGCCTCGGCAAACGACAAGCAGTCGGCATTGGATGGTTATCAGGGGAACGGACTTTTCACATACACACTCCTTGATGGATTGAATAACAAGAAGGAGGCGGATAAAAATCAGGATAGGCAAATCAGTTTAATAGAACTTGGAGAATACTCAAAACTAACTACAACGGATATATCGAAAAAGATAGGGCATGCACAAACCCCGCTCATCATCAATTTTGGGAAGGATAATCCGGTTTACAATTTGAGATGATTTAAAAAAAATAGTGCGGATAATGGAGGAGGATTATGGTAAATATATTTTTTGCATTATTTATAAGTATTTTTCTAACTACAAGCCTCCACGCTGCTCAATCCAACATTACAGAGGCGGATGGAACTGCGTGCATGGGTGAGGACAGGACTAAGAAACAGACGGAGAATCTCGCCTTTGAAGATGCAAAAAGGAAGGCAGTGGAATATACACTGACATATTTAAAGAGCGAGACTGTGGTTAATAAATATGAGCTTGAAAAAGATTTAATAGAGGCATACTCAAATGCATCTATCAAGATAATTCAGGAGATGGAAAAGAAATGGTATAAAGACGAATCACTTGGCGATTGTATTAAAATAAAGATAAAGGCAGAGGTAATACCGGATGAGAAGGGGATGGAGAGGATTTCACAGAATAAAGAGTCGGTTGACGACCCGTCCGCACCACTGAATGTAAAAGTATGGACAGATAAAATGGAATATAAAAATAGCGAAAAGATAAAGGTTTATCTTAAAGGCAATAAACCATTTTATGCAAGGGTTGTTTACAAAGATGCAGGCGGGAATATGGTTCAGCTTTTACCAAATCCCCACAGGAGTAATAACTACTTTAACGGCGGTGTGATATATGAGATACCGTCAGGAGAAGATAAATTTGAGATTGAGGTATCGCCCCCATTTGGAAACGAAGAAGTAACTGTCTATACCAGTTCATCACAGCTTGGGGATGTGAATGTAAATGTATATGGTGATGTATATGAGATTAAGACAAAAGAAAGGGATATTGGGAATAAGAGCCGAGGGGTAAAAATCAAGGGAAAAGAGATTTCCAGCATGGGAACAAGTGAAGCCCAAAATATACCTGCCGAGTTTTCAGAAGTGAATGCAGTTGTAAAGACATCGGAGAGGTAAAAAGATTAGATTGGAAAATCTATATAAAACCTCCAAGAACAAAAACCTAATAAGCCACCGAGACACAGAGGCACAAAGATAAATTAACAAATTACAAGCACCAAATTCCAAATAATGACCAAATATCCAACCCCTGACTGATTCTATCAGGGGCAAAATTCTAAACAGTTTGTAATTTGGAAATTGGAAAATTGAAATTTATTTGTGATTTGGAATTTCGGGGCACCCACGAAGTGGGTCGTGGAATTTTTAAAATCTCTGTGTCTCAGTGCCTCTGTGGCAAATTTTACATTTTATAGCAAAATAATAACCAATTATATTGGAAAAGGCAATTTTCTTGACACAAATTTAGGGCGGGTGTATATTTCTTTTGCTTATGGATATTTCAAAGTTAGACCAGTTAGAATCTAATATATTAGTTTTAATTGGGCATCTCTCAAAATTAAAAACTGAAAACACCTCTTTGAAGGGTAAGATTAGCCAGATGGAAAAAGAGAATGCCATACTCACAAAAGAGAGAGAGTCTATAAAACTGAAGGTTGACAGCATGCTCAAGAATTTGGAAAGCCTGGGGATAGAGGGAAATGAAATACACCACACAGGTTGAAATCTTTGGTAAGAAATATACTATCAGAAGCGATTCAGACCCTTCATACACCGCTGAACTATCGGATTTTGTAGATAAAAAGATAAGAGAAGTAGCCGAGAATTATTCTGCCATATCGTCGCATAAGATATATATTCTTGCATCAATCAATATAGCAAATGACCTTTTTCAGATTAAAAAGGAATGTGAAGATAAGGATCTTCAGTCTGATGAAAGGATTGCAAGATTAATTAAAATCATTGAGGATAATACAAAAAATTTTCCTTGATGGAATAATATTTTTGTGGTAGGTTAGTGGTGAATAGAGGAGGATAGATTTAATCCCCTATCATGCACGAGGTGGAGAAGAATTTTTGATCCATTACGCTTAGAATGGGAACCAATTTGTGGCTATGGTGTGTATGCCTGCTTCGGCGGGAAACCTGAAATAGCCCATGCGGATCCCACCTGGTTTGCCAGGTTCAGAATATCTTTTCCATACGGCATAGGATGGGGGATTAATTTTGTTGATATTCTAAAGGTTTTGGGGAAAATGATGTTTAAGATTATTGGGCTTAAATATACAAACTTTCTGACAATATTTTTTGATAGATTAATAGGGTTCTCTGTCTGCAGGCATGTCAAAAGATTAATCATAGGGATAATGGATTCCTTTTTAAATAAAGGGTGTGGTAATTTTATAAGTTACTCCTTTGCAGCCCTACACCACAAGATATATGATAGAGTTGTAAATAATGAATCTTATATCTTGCATGCTGAATCAAATAATAGAGATACTTTTTGTCAGAAACTTTTAAGCCCTGTAATTTCTTAATCTGTTGTCGCATTGTTTTTACCCATCTAAACCTTCCTGAATATCTTCAAAATTATCCACATTGTTCACAGAGGAAAAAACCGGATTAAACCGTTTAAACCGTTTAAACCGCTTTTAAAATCTCTGTGTTCTTTGTGGTTAAATCACCCTTTTCACATGAAAAATAGCAATACCAATTTGAAAAAGGAGATAAGAAAGAGAATACTCTCTTTGAGAAACGGGCTTGATGACGAGTGGATAAGAGATGTGAGTATTCAGATTGAAGAAAGATTGTTTGAAGATAAAGATTTTTTAGAGAGTAAAAATATTTTGTTTTACGATGCATTTAAGAAAGAGGTGCAGACAAGAATAATGATAAAAAGGGCTATTGATATGAAAAAACGGGTTTTTTTGCCGGTTACTGATTTTAAAAATAAAAATATTTTAATATCGGAATTTACAAATAAAGGCGAATCAGGGGAAGTTGTCCCGCAGATAAATCTAATGTGCGGGATAGAAATAGTTATGGTTCCTGGAGTGGCTTTTGATGGGTCTGGCGCCAGAATAGGATTCGGTATGGGGTTTTATGACAGGTTTCTTCACAGGCTTTCCAAGGATGTTAAGACCATCGGACTTGCCTTTGATTTTCAGGTGGTAGGTAAGATACCAGTGGATAGTCATGATTTTATTATTGATAAGATTATAACTGAGAAAAGGGTTATAGATTGCCATAAACATATTAAAGAGGGGGAGACAATATGATTATAAGTGTTAAGGCGGTGATAATATTAGCCGCAATATTTCTAATAGGTATCCTCTTGGGATACCTGATTCGTAAGATTTTTGCAGAGACAAAAGTCAAGACTGCTGAATCGCTTGCAAAGAGGATAGTTCTTGAGGCGGAGAAAGAGGCTGAGAATAAGAAGAAAGAGGCATTGTTAGAGTCAAAGGAGAGCCTGTATAAGATAAAGGCAGAGTTTGAGAAAGAGACACATGAGAAGAGAAATGAGGTTCATCTCTTAGAGAAAAGGATTCTTCAGAGGGAAGAGAATCTGGAAAAGAGGATAGAATTAATAGACCGCAAGGATAAAGATATAGGCCGCAGGGAAAAAGATATAGCAAATTCCGAAGCGAAGATAAAGGGGATTGAGCAGAAGTATAATTCTCTTATTGAAGAAGAGCTCAAGAAGCTGGAAAGGGTTTCAGGCATGACTGCCGAGCAGGCAAAGGAGGAGATAAAGGTAAAGCTCCTGAATGACGCGAGGGTTGAGGCGGCAAACCTGATGAAAAAGATTGAGGATGAGGCGAAGGCAACAGCGGCGGATAAATCAAAGATGATAATCAGCCTTGCGATTCAGCGATGTGCCGCTGACCATGTTGCAGAAACCACAGTATCTGTAGTTGACCTGCCGGATGATGACATGAAGGGCAGAATCATAGGTAGGGAAGGGAGAAATATCAGGTCACTTGAAATTGCGACAGGGGTTGACCTTATAGTAGATGATACCCCGGGTGCTGTCACAATATCCTCTTATGACCCTATTAAAAGGGAGGTTGCAAAGATAACCCTTGAGAGACTTATATCAGACGGAAGGATACATCCCGGGAGGATTGAGGATGTTGTTGAGAAGGTAAAAAAGGAGGTTGCAGTCTCCATAAAAGAAGAGGGAGAGAAGGCAGCCTTTGAGGTGGGAATTGACGGCCTGCATCCTGAGGTAATTAAACTCCTTGGCAGATTAAAATACAGGACAAGTTATTCGCAGAATGTGCTCCAGCATTCAAAAGAGGTGGCGTTCTTGTGCGGCATGATGGCTGCTGAACTCGGGACCAATGTTAAGATGGCAAAGAGGGCGGGTCTCCTCCACGATATTGGAAAGGCAGTAGACCATCAGACAGAAGGGACACATACACAGATAGGTGTTGACCTTGCGCGGAGATATAATGAATCAAAGATAGTAATAAATGCCATTGCATCACATCATGAGGATGTGGAGGCTGAGTCTATTATAGCAGTCCTTGTAGCTGCATCGGATGCACTATCGGCATCAAGGCCTGGTGCAAGAAGGGAGATGCTGGAGAGTTATGTCAAGAGATTGGAGCAGCTTGAAAAGGTCTGCGATTCCTTTAAGGGTGTGGACAAGGCATACGCAATACATGCAGGAAGGGAAATCAGGGTTATTGTTGAACCTGACAAGCTGAACGATTCAGAGGTCATGTTTCTTGCAAAGGATATTGCAAAAAAGATTGAGGCAGACATGGCATATCCCGGGGAGATTAAAGTAACAGTTTTAAGAGAGGTTAGGGCGATAGAATACGCCAGATAGAATAAAACAGTTTAAGCGGTTTAAACAGTTCAAGCGGATTAAACGGCTATTATGAAGGTATTACTGATTGGAGATATAGTTGGGAAGGTCGGGAGGAGGGCTCTGTCAAATGTCCTCTATAAGGTCGTAGACCAGATGAAGATAGACTTTTCCATTGCCAATTGTGAGAATGCCGCAGGCGGGTTTGGCATTACGAGGGAGATAGCCACTGAGATTTTTAATTATGGGATAGATGTCCTCACATCTGGCAACCATATATGGGATAAAAAAGAAACAGTGCAGTTTATAGATGATGACAGGCGGATACTCCGCCCTGCAAATTATCCTGAAGAGGGAGTTCCTGGATTTGGAAGTGGAATCTTTGAGACACGTACCGGCATTAAGATATGTGTTATGAATCTCTCCGGGAGGGTGTTCATGGACAGCCTTGATTGTCCGTTCAAGGTAGCAGATAGAGAGATTGCCAGGTTGAAATCATCCAAGCTTAATTCATCAGAACAGCATAACGGGATAAAGGTTACAATAGTTGATATGCACGCAGAGGCGACATCAGAAAAAATTGCAATGGGCTGGTATCTTGATGGGAGGGTAAGTGCTGTAATCGGGACACATACACATGTCCAGACTGCAGATGAAAAGATATTGCCTAATGGCACTGCTTATATTACCGATGTGGGAATGACAGGTCCATCCAACTCGGTCATAGGAATTAGAAAGGAACTTGCATTAGAGAAGTTTCTTACAAAGATGCCTAAGAAGTTTGAGATGGCAGGCGGCGAGGGTCAGTTTAATGCTGTTGTAATTGATGTAGATGAGAATTCAGGACAAGCAAAGGGAATTAAGAGACTGCAGTTGACCGGATAAAAATAAAAATATTTTAGCCACGAATAGACACGAATTGACACAAAGTAAATTATTTTTTTAAATTCGTGAGTATTCGTCACTACTGTCCGATTAAAATAGCATAGCCTGTAATGGTTCATCATGAAAGATTAGTAGTCGTTCAGGCTTTAAGGTTAATATATCTATCAAGTTTTTTCGGTCAAAGAGCGTTTCTC
>JACQBS010000131.1 GCA_016194325.1 Nitrospinota bacterium
AAATTTAAGCCGTATTATCCGAGAAACGCTCTTTGACCGAAAAAACTTGATAGATATATTAACCTTAAAGCCTGAACGACTACTAATCTTTCATGATGAACCATTACAGGCTATGCTATTTTAATCGGACAGTAGTGATCTTTATGGACTAATTAAGGGTGACCTTGGTCCATCCTATAAATATCTTGGGAGGGATGTGAGGGATATTATAAAGGATACATTCCCTGTCTCAATCCAGCTTGGAGTCCTTGCACTCTTTATTTCTATAATAATCGGCATAGGCACAGGTATTATTTCGGGAATCAAATCTGATACATGGTGGGACAGTATGACCATCCTGTTTGCTACCACAGGCATATCACTTCCAAATTTTATTCTTGGTATCATATTGATTCTTCTATTCAGCCATTTTTATAAAATTCTTCCCCCTGCACTGTGGGAGGGATGGAGATATATGCTCCTTCCTTCCATTACACTCGGATTTGCACCGGCGTCATATATTGCGAGACTCACACGTTCCAGTGTAATTGATGTTATGGATAAAGATTATATAAGGACAGCAAGGGCAAAGGGGTTAAGAGGTAGAAATATTGTCTTAAAGCATGTCCTTAAAAATTCCATTATGCCTGTGATAACGATTTTGGGACCCATTACTGCTGCACTTGTAACAGGCTCTTTCATAGTTGAATACATATTCTCTATTCCTGGGATGGGAAGATTTTTTGTAACTGCTGTAACCAATAGGGATTATCCACTGATTATGGGGGTGACACTGATTTACACAGTAATAATAGTGTTGGCAAATGTAATAGTAGATATTCTATACACATTTTTAGACCCAAGGGTGAAACTTGAGTAAACTATCAATTGTCAGTGGTATATTTTTAATAATAATTTCTCTCTCTGCCCTTTTTGCCCCATGGATTGCACCATATTCGTATGACCTGCAGAACCCTGATGAACTCTTGCAAAGTCCAGATTTAAACCATATAATGGGGACTGACAGGCTTGGAAGAGACCTTTTTTCCCGCATACTTTACGGGGCAAGGATGTCCATCTCTGTCGGCATATTCACTGCCCTTTCAGCCCTTATCATAGGAACAATCTATGGTGCAATTTCTGGTTATATTGGAGGAAGGATTGACAATTTTATGATGAGAATTATAGATGTGGTTTACTCACTTCCTGACCTCCTGCTTATAATTTTAATAACTGTAATTATTGGAAGGGGATGGGTAAGCATATTTCTTGCCCTTAGTCTTGTAAGCTGGGTTACAGTAGCGAGACTTATAAGAGGTGAGGTATTAAGACTTAAAGAGATGCACTTTATTGAGTCTGTTAAGGCTCTTGGTGCTAATCACGAGAGGATACTTTTTATCCATATATTGCCAAATACTCTTGGTCTTCTTATTGTAACACTTACATTCAGATGTGCCGCAGCTATCTTAGCTGAATCAACATTGAGCTTTATCGGTCTTGGGCTTGCTCCACCCTTTGCAAGCTGGGGGACACTGGCAAACGATGGATGGGGTGCTATCAAATTTTATCCCCACCTTACCGTGTTTCCTGCTGTTACAATACTTCTCACTATGCTATGCTTCAACTTTCTTGGTGATGGATTAAGAGATGCCTTTGACCCACATAAGAGGATTTAAAATTAACTGAACTATTAAAAGTTTTAAAAAAATATTGACAATCTATTTGTGACGAAGTATATTAGTTTATACTAATATACTTAATAAGGTAAATATGCTATGAAAAAAGCTGCTGAGCTATTTAAAATCCTTTCGGTAGATAAGAGGATAGAGATTGTTGAGCTTCTTAAAAAGGAAGCTATGAGTGTTAATGCCCTGGCTGAGGCTCTTGGAATAACACAATCAGCGGTATCACAACACCTGCGGGTGCTTAAGGGTGCTGGTCTTGTTAAGGATGAAAGACAAGGATACTGGATTTATTATTCTTTGAATAAAGATGTCCTTGAAAAATGCCGTCAAAGGCTTAATCGTATCTGCACCTGCGGTTGTTTAAGACAGGTAAGCATGAAAAGAATACAAAGCTCAAAAACCAGATAAGGATTTTTTTGATTAATTATATAAGTTAATTAGTAATAACTTATATGGAAAGGAGGTGGTAACAGTGGCAAAAAGTGCAAAAGTAACTAAATGGAAGTCTAAAGCAAAGAAACCTCAACTCAGGAGGAAGGCAGAGACCTCTTGTGGATGTGGTTGCATCCCAACCGTAAAAACAAAATAGTAAACTTAGGTATTTCCTATCATGCTGACGGTCACCTTTTATTCCCTCTTCCCTATGGGGAGAGGGACGGGGTGAGGGGTAACTAAAAAACCGTGTGGAGGTCAAAATGAGAGAGATAATATTAGCGGTTTCTTATTGGCTGCACCTCATTGCTACAGTTGTATGGATTGGAGTGCGTTAACATTGTCATGCCAACAGCTTTTTGGGGTTGACAAGAGTAAGGATTATTCCATAAAATATAATATATAGCATTTTGTAATTCTTCCAATTTCCCATCCTTCTAATGAGAAGATAAAAGGTGTCTTAATTTATGATAGAAAATATCCTTCAAAACTTAGATGCAGGCATACTTTTGATTGATACCGACCATCGCATTCAATGGATGAATGACAGGGCAAGGGAGTGGCTTGGTCCTGCTCAGACCGGTGTCAGGAGGGCATGCTACCGCACCAGGAAGTACAGTGAGATATTCTGTATGACCTGTCCTATAGGCAGGACAATAGATTTTGGAACCCCTGTTAATTACGATTTTACCTTCAATGATAATGGCAAATCCCGTACTTTTAATATCAGCGGTATTCCTGTAAGGGATAAAGATGGAAATATTTCAATGGTGATGGAGCTCCTTGTTGATGTATCTAATAAAGATATTGAGAAGAAGAATAGAGAGGAGTTGATGGCACAGATTGAAAAGATGGCGGCTATCGGACAACTGGCGGCTGGTGTTGCCCATGAGCTGAATACACCTCTGGGGACAATATCTATTATTTCTCAGGAGTTAAAGAGTATTTTGAGAGAGTCATCCATAAATAAAAAAATTAAAAATGATATTGGGATGTATCTCAACGATATGAATGGTGAGATAAAAAGATGTATGACCATCATAGGAGACCTTTTAAGTTTTTCCAGGGGTGGTATATCCGAGCTATTTCTGACAGAGATTGATATTAACGAGCTATTGTCACTGACTATAGATTTTATCCGCAATAAAGGCGGAGTTCCAAAAGGGATTACCCTGTCAAAAAACCTCTCCTCTTCCATCCCCAGAATAAAGACAGATACAGAAAAATTCAGACAGGTATTTTTTAATGTATTTAAAAATGCAGTGGAGGCTGTTAGTGATAGGGAGAAAGGGAGAATTGATGTATCTACCGTCTTAGATGGACAGTATATCAAAGTAATAATTAATGATAATGGTTGTGGTATCTCAGGGGAGAACCTCAAAAAGGTATTTGACCCATTTTTTACAACAAAACCTGTAGGGAAGGGGACAGGGATAGGTCTTTTTGTAAGCTATTCAATAATGAGAAACATTAAGGGGGATATCAGTATTGAAAGCACCCCAGGAAAAGGGACAGCGGTATCACTGCTTTTACCAATTGATGGGTCATAAAGAAATTTTTATGATGAAGATTCTTATAGTAGACGATGACCAGATATTTCGTAAATACCTGTCAAAGGCGTTGGTAAGAAGAGGCTACGAAGTTGAATCAGTTGAAAGCGGAGAGATTGCTATACGATTAGTAGATACGCTACGCTCGCTGCAGGATTCTGAAAGACCTTTTGATGCTGCTATCGTTGATATGAATATGCCCGGCATGAACGGATTGCAGGTTATAAGAGAGTTGAAGGATGTAAATCCCTCTATAATTAGCATTATCCTGACAGGGTATGGTTCCATCTCTACTGCAGTTGATTCTATAAAATTTGGCGCCTATCATTACCAGACAAAACCATGCAATATATCCACCCTTGAAAAAATTTTGACAGATGCCTACCGTGAGAAAAATAGGGCTCATGAGCCTTTTCAGAATATCTATCAGGGGATTGTTGGAAAGAGCCCTAAGATTCAAAATGTTATCAGTACAATCAGGAAGGTAAAAGATTCCTCATTACCTGTCCTTATATACGGGGAGAGCGGCACAGGCAAGGAATTGGTGGCAAGGGCACTGCATTTTGATAGCGTGAAAAAGGATGGTCCATTTATACCAATAAACTGCGCCCTTTTAAAAGCTGACCTATTGGAAAATGAACTCTTCGGTCATGTAAAGGGTGCCTTTACAGGTGCCTCTGATATCAAGGAAGGTCTTATATCAGTTGCGGATGGAGGGACACTTTTTATTGATGAGATTGCTGATATGAATCCTGCTGTTCAGTCAGGTCTGCTTCGGTTTATTGAGACAGGTATTTTCAGGCCGCTCGGCTCAGTAAAGGAAAGGAAAGTTAATGTCCGGATAGTAACGGCGATTAATAAAGATATAGAGGCTGAAGTAAAGGCAGGGAGATTCCGTCATGACCTCTATTACCGGCTCAAAGGCTGCAGAATTGATATCCCTCCTATAAGAGAGAGGAAAGAGGATATCCCGGAGTTAGTAAATTATTTTCTCAATAGCAAATCAGACAACAGAAATCTAAAATCCAAAACTCATATTACCCCCGCAGCGATGGATATTCTCCTATCACATCCCTGGTATGGAAATGTGAGAGAGCTGTTTCACTTTTTAGAAACAGCTCTCGTTTTGAGCGAGAATAATACAGTGAGCAAATACTTGATAAATTCCCTCCTTTCGCGTAGTCCTGAGCAAAGTCGAAGGGAGGAAAAGCTTTTACATAGAGGACAGGACTTAAGCTCTGCTTCATTAGAGTTTTCCGAAATTAACCATATCAAGGAACAACTTGAAGCCTGTCGGTGGAATATCAGCAGGACTGCAAAATCACTCGGAATTGATAGAAGAACCCTCCAGAGAAAGATGATCCGATACAACATAAAAAAAGTTAAGGAGTTAAGGAGTTGAGGAGTTTAAGATTTATAACTTTCTAACTCCTAAACTCTATAACTCTACAACTCTTTGAAGTATGGCATTTTGCCACATGTGGCATTATTGATGATAATTACTTAACAGATTAAAAAGGTCTTGTTTTATATCTATTTATAGCCGCTAATTTATACTCTATATTCTTAATTCATACATTTGTGCCACAGTTATCCATCCATCATCTTCTCCACCCTCTTTTATAGCTCATTGATAAATAAGGCATTAAATTAACAAGATTATCTGGCATAGCTATTGCTAATTATAAATATAGGATATATATTAAATAAAATAGGTCTTTAAAGGAATGTTTGTTATAAGGAGGCTGATTGTTCAGATTAAGCAGAGGAGTAGAGTATGCGATTAGGGGACTTATATACTTTGCCTCACAGCCTCAAGATAGGGTGATACCTTTATCAGAGATTTCTGAAGCTGAAAACATTCCAAAGAGTTTTTTAGTCAAGCTATTTCAGGTTTTATTAAAACAGAGGATAGTGAAGTCAGTGAGGGGGTTGGATGGAGGGTTTATGCTTGGTAAAGCTCCAAATGAGATAAGTTTACTTGAGGTTATAGAAGGGATTGATGGGCATCTGTCCTCTTTTTATGATTGTCATGACAACTGTCCAAAAAATGAAAATAAGATATGTCCGATTTGTAATGTTTACAGGGAAGGTATTGAGAAACTATCTGAGGTTTTAAAGAGTCATAATATTGGGGAGATGGCAACACTTTGAGCGATTTTAATAGGAGGGGATGAATGAAAATTTCAAATTTCGGGGCACCCACGAAAGTGGGTCATCAAATTTCAAATTATAAATCTTGTTTTTTGTTTCTTGCCTCTATACTCTTACTTCTTGCGTCTGTTTCTATCGCCTTTGCTGCAGGAGGAGGAAGTGACTACAGCACCTTTTTCACTCTTGACTCCCGAAAAGTAATATGGTTTATAGCCCAGATGCATTTGTTTTTTGGTGCCTTTGTATTGGGAGTTCCCATATTTGCAGTAGTAATAGAAGGAGTTG
>JACQBS010000132.1 GCA_016194325.1 Nitrospinota bacterium
ACCAGGGAAAAGGGCCAAAAAAGGGTTCACCATCATACATGCATCAAGAGCAGACTCGACCCCTTCACGACCCCTTCATGAGCTAGAGATGGCGTGAAAAAGAGAATCAGAAATAAGATGAGAGGCATCACATCCTCCAATAATTCTTAAGTTTATCTTTACAGGGCTGTAATCTGCCAGATTAGAAGGCCATTGGGTCATAATTCTAACGCCCTCTGTTTTATTATGAAATTGTAATACTTCATTGTCAGAGGCTAATCAATTTCGACCATCCTCCACTTAGTGACTAGAACATTAATTACCCCCATTTGAGGTCAGGAAATTACTTGTATTTTCCCTTCATAAAGATTAAAAATAGCGTAACTATTCCAGCTCAGGAAAAGTCGCTATTACCTCTTTTTCATAAACCCGATCAAAATAACCTTGATTGGTTCATTAGGGCAAATATCTTAGTGTTCAAACACTTTAAACTTTTCTTTAAATTTGAACCAATAATATCAAACTTAATCTTCATAAGAAATGGGTATGAATACAAGCCATCTATCTATTACTGATCGAAAAATTCGTTTTGCCCTTGTTGGTTGTGGCCGTGTAGCCAAAAATCATTTTGAGGCGGCAGAAAAACTTAAAGAATATATTGAATTAGTGAGTGTGTGTGATATTGATCCCATTGCACTAAGCGGAGCCGTAAATCAGACAGGCGCAGAGGGTTTCAGTAATTTAACCTCATTACTAGATAACTCGAATGCAGATATTATAGTTTTGGCTACGCCTAGCGGCATGCATTCCGCCCAAACGGTCCAAATTGCAGGTACGGGTCGACATGTGATGACAGAAAAGCCCATGGCAACCCGCTGGGATGATGGAAAAAGAATGGTACAGGCGTGTGATGATTCCGGAGTAAGACTCTTCGTTGTTAAGCAAAACAGGCGTAATCCCACTCTTCAGCTTCTTAAAAAAGCAATAGATAAAAAACGATTTGGCCGTATCTATATGGTAAACCTAAATGTTTTCTGGTCACGGCCACAGAGCTATTACGATAGTGCAAAGTGGCGGGGAACCTGGGAATTTGACGGGGGTGCCTTTATGAACCAGGCCAGTCATTATGTTGATTTGCTTGACTGGTTGATCGGCCCCGTTGAAAGTGTGCAAGCGTATACTGCCACTTTAGCTAGAAATATTGAAGTAGAAGATACAGGAGTGGTTAGCATCAAATGGCGATCAGGAGCGCTTGGTTCAATGAACGTAACGATGTTGACTTATCCCAAGAATCTTGAAGGATCCATTACAATAATAGGGGAAAAGGGAACAATTAAAGTGGGGGGAGTTGCAGTTAATGAAATTCAACATTGGGAGTTTGTTGAACCTGAAGAAAATGATAAAAACATTAAACTGGCAAGTTATGAAACAGCTTCGGTTTATGGTTTTGGCCACCCCTCATACTATGAAAATGTTATAAAAGTTATTCGAGGGGAGGTTGAACCGGAAACTGATGGCCGTGAAGGGTTAAGATCTTTGGAATTGCTAATAGCAACCTATATTTCAGCCCGCGATGGCCGCCGCGTTTCCCTTCCTCTGGATTATTAGATATAAAAAGAGGCATTAATGGATTACTTTGTACATGAAACAGCCATAATAGATGAGGGTGCTAAAATTGGAACCGGAACAAAGATTTGGCACTGGGTGCATGTTAGTGGAGGAGCCAAAATAGGTGAACGTTGTTCCTTTGGTCAAAATGTCTACATTGGAAATAGGGTTGTTATTGGCAACAATGTTAAAGTCCAAAATAATGTTTCAATTTATGACGAAGTCACTTTGGAAGATGATGTATTTTGTGGGCCCAGCATGGTATTTACTAATGTGATTAATCCCCGAAGTCACATCGTACGTAAAGACGAATACCGTCATACATTGGTTAGAAAAGGCGTAACTATTGGAGCAAACGCAACTATTGTGTGTGGTTATACAATAGGAAGATATGCAATGATAGGCGCTGGAGCAGTAGTAACAAAAGATGTCCCAGCTTATGCATTGATGGTTGGCAATCCTGCCAGACGGATAGGTTGGGTTTGCCGATGCGGGGCAAAGATGGAAGGAGAACGAGAAGAGTTTAAATGCTCTACATGTGGGGATCGATACCGTATATTAGGGGAAGTTTGCAAGCAATTTGATGAGATATTATCAAAATAAGTTCAGTTTTTTTCTCTTTTTTTATTTACTGTTTTTTCCAAAAAGTGGGAAGGTAAATTTACTTAAATTAGGTTTAAGTTTTTTTTACACTTTCCTTGTCTTTTGTTGTAAGAAAATCCCTATGCATCATAAAAAGACTCCGTTTCACCTTGATCAATTAAGAATGAGATTTGAAAAAGCTATTCTTTTCATTAAGATGCATTTTCTCATTATGAAATTTATCGTGCAACTATATTCAGGAAATGTTTTTAAAGTTTTTAAAATAGAGAAAAGAATTTGAAATTAGTTACTGTAGTAGGGGCCAGGCCCCAATTCATAAAAGCAGCAATGATAAGTCGAGAAATTGCAAAGTACCCTGAAATTGAAGAGATAATAATTCATACTGGGCAACACTTCGACAAAAACATGTCTGATATTTTTTTTGAAGAAATGAAAATACCCCTGCCCCATTATAATCTAAAGATTAATTCGATGAATCACGGTGCAATGATGGGTAAAATGTTAGAATGCATCGAAGACATTCTTTTATATGAAAAACCTGATTTTCTGATGGTCTATGGGGATACAAACTCAACTCTGGCAGGGGCTTTGGCAGCCAAGAAATTACATATTGGTGTAATACACGTAGAGGCAGGGTTAAGAAGTTTTAATATGCGAATGCCAGAGGAGATTAACAGAGTTTTAACCGATCGAATAAGTGATATCTTATGTTGTCCGACGAAAAAGTCAGTGGAGAATTTGAAAAATGAAGGATTTGAAAATCTTCAGTGTCAAGTCGTAAAAACGGGCGATGTAATGCAGGATGCGGCCTGGTTTTACCAAGATATTTCTGGTATGAAAAGCCAGATTATCTGCCAACTTACCCTGGAAAATAAGAATTTTATATTATGTACCATCCACAGAGCTGAAAATACAGATGATCTTTCTAGATTAAGCTCTATCATTTCTGCCTTAAATGAAATTGCCAAAGAAGTGGATATAATTTTGCCTCTGCACCCCAGAACCGTAAAAATTTTAGAAAAAAATAATCTTCAAATAGAGTTTAGAGTTATACCACCTGTAGGTTATTTCGATATGATTGAACTTTTAAGAAAGACCACGTTGGTGCTCACTGACAGCGGAGGACTGCAAAAAGAAGCTTTTTTCTTTGCAAAACCTTGTGTTACGCTGCGAGACGAGACCGAATGGACGGAACTAGTTGAATGTGGTTTCAACAGACTTGCAGGGACAGAAAAAAATAAAATAATAGAATCTTATAGAGAAATGCGGAAAGTAAAGCTTAATTTTAACGTAAACCTTTATGGAAACGGTGATGCAGCCAAAAATATTATCGAAACCATCCTATCTGTATCAGACAAATTAAAACTAAAATAAAAATGTCGGTTTGATTTCTTCGACTGTTTTGTCCCTATTCATATAATAGGTCATATCTGGCAAAAAAAATTATGCGTGTGGTTATTTTATCTGAGACTTATTCAAAAAAGATGGGTTATTCAGATGGTGCTTTATCTAAAGCACTATCTCGTTTAGGTATAGAAGTCCATCTTGTAACTACAAACTTGCCACCTTATTATTACCTGCCAGATTTTCAACAGACTTATGGCTCTTTTGTAGACGCAGATGTAGAATCTCCTTTATTTGAAGATATAGATGGTTATAGAGTTCACTACCTTCCCCATAAAAAACTTTTTGGGTATGTGCGTATGAGGGGGCTTTTTGATAAACTTCAATTTCTAAAACCACATATAGTTCAAACTTTTACTGCGATATCGTGGATTCCACTTGATGCTGCTTGTTTTAAACCTTTCTTGACTTATAAACTATTCACAGGCAGTCACACCACTGCATCCGTTTTCCCACTTGCGAAACGGAAGACACACCTTTGGGATAAGGAAAATTTAAAATCTATCTTTACAAGGGCAGTATGTGGTCGATTTGTAAGTTTTTTTTCAGAGAAGTGTTATGGTGCCACAATAGATTGTGCTGATATTGCAGTACGATTTTTTGGAGTTCAAACGAGCAAGATAGATATATGTCCTTTAGGGGTTGACACAGACCTGTTTTCCCCTATTAACAATGAAGAGTCTCGATCTTCTCGTATTCAAACAAGGAAACAACTTGGGTTCGAATCTACTGATATTGTATGTATTTATACTGGTCGATTTACCAATGATAAAAATCCACTCCTTTTGGCCAAGGCGATTGAATGTCTCGTGTCTTTAGGTTTGCCCTTTCGAGGGCTTTTCCTAGGTGAGGGAATTCAATCCAAAGCCATAAAAAACTGTTTTGGATGTGTGATTCATCCATTTGTTCCGTTCAGCAATTTAGGCAATTATTTTCGTTCGGCCGACATAGGAGTTTGGCCGACCCAGGAATCGATGTCGATGTTAGATGCAGCGGCATGCGGTTTACCCATAGTTGTCAACGATACATTGATTGCCAGAGAGCGTATTGAAGGGAATGGAATAACTTATCGATTAAACGATGTAAATGATTTAGTGCGTGTTTTGAAAAGCCTTGTTAATAATGAGATGAGAAATCGACTTGGACAATCTGGAGCCAAAAGAATGGCTAGTGAATTTAGTTGGTCTTCTCTTGCGAAAAGAAGACTAAGGGATTATGAGTATTCGCTTGGAATTGAACGTTCTTATTAATTTTCAAGTTAATAAAATTCATCAATATTCTGGTAGAGTTGCCGTCTGCAAAACGATCTGAAAAGATTCCATTTTAGGTGCGTTTAGAGGGTCTTACTTTCCAATTGGGAAGCAATAAATTGGAATTCTAAAAAGCCCGGAACAAACTCTTCTGTAAAAATGGTCCAACTAAAAAAGCCAAAACTCTAAATATGACAGAAAAATCATTATTTACCGCTAACGTTTTAAAATTGGGCGGAGGCACGGCCTTAGGTCAATTGTTTGTGGTTGTGGCTGCTCCTGTGATCACACGTCTTTATAACCCTATGGAGATGGGGTTATTAGGAATTTTTATGTCATTCATATGGTTTTTAAGCGTTGGGGTTGGTTTACGGTATGAAATGGCGATCGTCTCTGTGAAGGAAAAGTGGGAGGCAGAGTGCCTGCTTGTTATATCTCTTTTAATCACCCTTCCAGTTTCTATGTTATCGGGTATCGTAATGTTTGTTATGATCAAGAGCAACACCCTGTCTTATGGTTCTCTTCCAATTTGGAGTCCGGTTCTGGCTATTGTGCTACTCATTCTAAGTGGAATTTTTACTTCTCTACGTTATTGGTTTGTGAGAGAAGGGAGTTTTAAGGGTATTAGTCAGACTTTAATTTTCCAGGGAGCTGGACGAGCGGGTGTTCCGATTTTATTGTACTTCCTCCATCTTGGCTGGCTCGGTTTATTAGCGGGTGAGTTGGCAGGCCGAATCATGGGAATTGGAAGGCTAATGGTGGATGCCTGGCCGACTATTAAACGCAACCTGAAACCCTTTTGTTTGGAAAGTTTTAGAATTACCTTTAGCCGTAATTGGAAGTCTCCTGCAATCGTCCTGCCATCCACTTTGATAAATGCGTTGTCAGGAATGTTGCCCGTCCCCTTAGTAGCATTTCTGTTTGGGATAGAGGCTTCAGGCCAGTTTTTCCTTGTCCAGCGGCTAAGTGATTTGCCGGCAGGCCTGATAGCAACCAGCGTAGCAGATGTGTTTCATCCTCGTATAGCGGAAGCGCATTGGGAATCTCCTCAAAATGTTAGATCTATTTTACTGAGCGTGGTAAAACAGCTTATCTTTTATTCCAGCCTAATTTATGTTCCGGTTATTATAATATCGCCTTTTATTTTTGGATTTTTATTTGGAAAAGACTGGGATAATACAGGAATATTGATGACTATTCTTTCTCCCATATTTATGGTGGGGCTGGTGGTCAGCCCAGTGAGTCGTTTGTTGTTGGTTGTAAATCGTATGGAACTGAAGCTCCTTTATGATTTTATAAGCTTGTGTGCTCCTATTTTCGGTTTATGGGTTATGCATCATTTGAATTATTCTTTTTTGGAATCTTTAGTTGCATATAGTGCTATTCAAATATTTTCAAATCTAATTTATTTTGGATTAATTTGGTATGCCAGCGACATTAGGAATCATTCAAAAAACTAGAAATGAAGATATTAATCCATAAAAACAGACTACTTCTTGTTTTTAGCACTATTGCTTATGTGGCAATATTTCAATGGACATACGAAAGACTTGTTGCACCCCGTTATGATTATTGGGGCCTTTCATATGATCCGATTCCATTTCCATATTTACAAATATCCTGGGTATTGGCTATTTTCCCGGCTACCTGGATGCCTATAAAACTTCGAAGACCATCTCAACTCCTTTTTTTTATACAGTATTTCGTTATTTTCATTCCATCCTGTTTTATTTTGTATTACTCTTCCAAACCTGAAATTCCAGCTGAAGAGGCTCTTTACTTAATTCTAATTATGTTTTGTGGTCTTTCAATAATTCAGAGTTTCTATTCTTTTCCCCTTTTACGATTGAATTATCCACGTATGAAATCGGTTCCTTTTTGGTTTCTGTTTTTTTGCGCCATAACGGTTCTAATAGGTTATATTCTATTTACCCTCGGCCGAAATTTCAATATAGCAAATTTTGAAGACATTTATGATGTACGATCAATTGCCTCTGACATTGTGGAAGGAACTGGCAGTCGCTTTGGATTTTATGCTCAAATGTGGTTGGCAGGTTTCTTTTTTCCAGTCTGTTTTGCGGTAGGATTGTTTGGAAAACGCATTTGGCTTATTGTGTTATCTGGAGTCGGATACCTAATTCTTTTTGGAATATTTGGGGACAAAACATCGATTCTTTCATTCATATTGTTCCCATTAGTTTATTTCTGGGTCTCTTTTTCTAGGAAAGAGGCTCTTTCTGTTTTTATTTTGGGTCTATCTCTTCTCTTAGTGCTTGGAATAGTTTTTGAAAAAAGTGGATTTTCTCTCTTAAGTCTTTGGTACATAGCAGTGGTTCATTTTAGGACCTTTAGTATCCCGGCACTAACAATAGTTCAATATTATGATTTTTTTATCCATAACCCGGTGACGATGATGTCTCATGTCAACGGAATCAATATGTTAGTGCATTTTCCTTACGATATGAATGTTCCTTATACGATTGGAAATTATTACTATGGGAGTTTATTAGACGCCAATGCTGGCATGTGGGCTGGAGATGGTCTCGCCGGATTTGGCCCCTTTGGAATCATTATCATGTCGATTGCGTGCGGAATATTGTTTTGGGTTCTAGATTGCATTTCAAAGCCGCTTGATACAAGATTTGTAGTTGTTGCTATAACCTTTATAGCCATGTCCTTTGGAAATGCATCTCTCTCAACAGTTATTGTAAGCGGGGGAATTGGTTTTTTATTGGTAGCACTTTTTGTATTACCCAAGGGGGGTGTTCTCCGGGGTGCCTATTTTAAAAAGAGAATAGAAATTAAGTAAGCACCCATAATTTACAATTAAAATCTTGCCTAATAAGCAAAATTAAGGATTTAAATCTTAAATTTGGAAAACAGAAACGGGTTGAAGAGTTTGTCGAATAATTTTTCTAAGCTATTAGCTTGTCCTGATGATGGATCAGGCCTTTCAATAAAAGGTGGTCATTTAGAATGCATAAAATGTGGGAGAAAGTATAACATCATTGCCGATAAATTTCTTGAGATACTCCCTTCGGAATTTCCAAAATGGATGCTATTAGAAAACGAGCCTAAAGGAGCCGAAGAGAATTATCAGAAGGAATATTTAACGCCATTTTCATGGGATAGAAAAACGGGTGGTTGGGGTGATTTAACTAATGCATCACCAGGCATCCGTGCTTTTTATAACAATGAGGGGCAGAGGGTTTCGGACTTGCTGGTTCCTCAACCTGATGCTATTGGTATCGACGTTTCTGGCGCTGTTGGCAATCATGCTATTGTCTTGTCAAATGTGGTAGAAACAATGATTAACTGTGATTTGCATGTGCCATCTATAATAACTGCATACCAACGCATGAAAAAGAACATGATCTGTATTAGAAGTCCATATCTAAAACTGCCGCTCATTTCAAATGGCTTTGATTTTGTTATATGTACTGACACTCTAATCAGAGGATGGAATCATGAAGTGATGCTGTTGAAGGAGATTTTACGTATTTTGAAAATTGGGGGAAAGGCTTTTGTAGATTTTCATAATTTAAAGTGGTTTAAGAGAAATTACAATATTTGTGAATACAAAACCGGTCAAGTTAAACGTCTATTGAAAGAGGCTAATATAACTAAATATTCCATCGAACCCTTTGGATATGTGCCAATAAAGCTCGTCCAAAGCGAATTTGTATAGGATATTGGATAAGATCCTTAAGTGTTTCTTGCCCTGCAAAAGACATATTGTTATCGTAACAAAGATATAATACAAAATTGCTTTTAGTTTGTAATTTAAATTGCTTTCATTGAGGTTGACGGAGAATTGTTTAAACGATTTGGTATCTATGTATAAAAGAACATTTCTCTTTATTGCCAAGATTCCCTTTATCCGGAGGTTTTTATTTATGATAAGGCGGTTTAATTATGCCTTTAAAACTTATTTTGTACCACCTGTCATAGAGTTATTTAAATGGTTATTGTTCTCTAAGGAAATAACAAATTATACTTACGATTTAACTATTACTAACGAGAGGTACTTGGGACATTTTATTGCATTAGTAACGAATGCAAAATATCAGTTGATCATGGAATACATTTCTGAAATTGATAACGACATAAAGCTTAAAGAACATATTCAACAAAATATAAGCGCAAGTAAGACCGCTTATATAGCTGATTTAGAAATAAAATATGGCAGGCGTGTTGGATGGTATGCCTTTGTAAGGGCGACAAAACCGAAAGTGATTGTTGAAACAGGTGTTGACAAAGGATTGGGTTCATGTGTTTTGACCGCTGCTCTAATGCGGAATGATCAAGAAGGATTCAAAGGATTTTATTATGGGATCGATATAAATCCAGAATCAGGATATTTGTTGACGGGAGAATATACCAAATTTGGCCAGATATTATTTGGCGATTCCATCTCAACCTTAAATTCTCTTAACAAAAACATTGATATTTTTATCAACGACAGTGATCATTCTGCTGAATATGAGGAACGAGAATACGATACTATTTCAAACAAATTAAATGAAAACGCTATTATTCTGGGAGATAACTCACACGCAACTGATAAACTTCTAAATTTTGCCGAGAAATCTGGCAGGCAGTTCCTTTTTTTTAAAGAAGAACCGCTCCATCATTGGTATCCAGGGGCAGGAATAGGTGTGGCTTTCAGAAAATTGTAGATTATGAATGATTTCGGTGATCTTCAAATAATGTTTCTATGCGTGTTTCAGGAGTGGTAGTGGCTTATGGGCTTATTGAGAAATATATTTAGACGAGGGAAACATGTGGTCCGATCAATTTGCGGCCAAGATGTTTTCTATAAGATTCAGGTAAAATGTGAAAAGGTTCGATTTGGAAATGATGGGGCAAGCTGGTGTATTCATCCTGATTCTTTGTCAGATGATAGCGTAATATATTCGTTTGGGATCGGAGAGGACATTTCATTTGATCTGGAGCTTATACAAACATTTAACGCTTCTGTGCACGCTTTTGATCCAACTCCGCGGAGTATTGAATTAATTAAAAATAGAGAAGTTCCAGAGAAATTTGTACTACATGAATATGGCATTGCAAATTATGATGGAAAAGCGAATGTTTTTCCACCTCAAAACCCAAACCATATATCTCATACAATTGTTGACCGAGGTGTTCACAATCGTCCGGCGATAGAAGTACAGGTTCATCGATTGAATACGATAATGGCTATGTTGGGACATAAAAAAATTGATTTGTTAAAAATGGATATTGAAGGAATGGAGTATCAGGTCATTGAGGATTTTTTAACGAGTGGAGTTCAAGCAGAACAAATGTGCGTGGAATTTCACCATCGTTGGCCTGAGATAGGTGTGCACCAAACAAAAAGGGTTATAGAAAAATTAAATCTTGCAGGGTTTAAGATTATTGATATCTCTCCAACTGGAGAAGAATATACTTTTAAAAAGTTCTCGCAAAATCATCAAGTCGTGAATGTTTCCTGGTAGGATTGCCCTAAATGACAGAAAATAGAGACTTCTATAATAACTACTACCTGAACGATAATTTATCGTCTTGGAGAAGGGTGGGTGCCAGGGCGAAGGTTTCAAATATTAAGAGTCTACTGGGGGACTTAAGTTCTATTAAAATTCTTGAAGTGGGATGTGGCGAGGGGGCTGTTCTGCAAACCATATCGGAAAACTATGCTGACTGTGAGCTCTTCGGATGCGACATTTCCTCTTCCGCGATTAACTCGCTTAAAAGCAGAAAAATCCCCGGCTTGAAGGATGCCTTCGTATATGAGCATGGAATTAAATTCTCTGATGGTTATTTTGACTTTGTTATAATGACGCATGTTCTTGAACATATCAAAGACCATGACGCGATTCTGAAAGAGGTGAAACGAGTTGGAAAGTATTTCGTCTTTGAAGTGCCTCTTGAAGACAATGTCAATGGCCGGAATTTAAGAAAAGCTCCGGGGAATTATGCGGAAAGAATTGGTCATGTAGTCTTTTTCAACAGAAATTCGTTTAAGGCTTTAATTCAACGGGCAGGTTTTGTAATTCTCAAGGAGAAGATTATGACACCGCCTTACTACGTTGCTTCTTTTAATTTAAAGGGAATAAGCAAACTTAAACAATTAATCACTGTTTTAGT
Organism: Nitrospinota bacterium; assembly: GCA_016194325.1. GTDB lineage: Bacteria > Nitrospinota > Nitrospinia > UBA9942 > UBA9942 > UBA9942. Next base: position 10,974 of record JACQBS010000132.1, read on the forward strand.
AAAAAGAATCTTGCTTCCATTGGGTTTTGACAAAAGATTTACCTATAATTATGCCCTCTATTGCGCGAAAGACGGTCCTGATCATGCTTCGGAAAAATCTTCTTTGTTTGAGCATTGAACTGGTTTGCTCATGTTAGATATTGAAACCAAGCAAAGATTTAAAAGGGCTATCTCAAAGAGTGTAAATCCTTTTGTCAGTGATAATCGCACAATATTGACCATTTTAAATTATCACTCAATTCATCCTGACCTCCCATTTTCAACTTCGCCCTCCGAGTTTTCAAGACAGATGGAATACTTGGCAGACAATTTTGCCATGAGCTCTCTCTCAAAAGTTTATGAGATGAGAGTTGAGTTAAAACCCTTACAAGAACGAACAGCGGTTGTAACTTTTGATGACGGTTATGAGGATAACTATCTCCATGCATTTCCTATCCTGGCAAGATTAGGCATAAAAGCAACAATCTTTGTAACCACCGGATTTGTGAATGGCGAGGTCGACATTGCCCAGAGAGATAAAACCTATGCAGACCTAAAGGCGCTCTCCTGGGAACAGATCTTTGAGATGAAAAAGTGGGGCATCTTATTCGGTTCGCATACCCATACTCATCCGATACTGTCAAAAATTCCCCTTAATGAAGCCAGGAATGAAATTGCCCATTCTAAGAAAGTATTGGAGGATGTCATAGGGGCTCCGGTGGAACACTTTGCTTATCCCCTGGGCCAGCCAAATACCTTTAATTCATCAATAATAGAGATTCTAAAAGAGACAGGGTTCAAACTAGCATGTTCGGCGCTTTGGGGGAATGACAATAAAGATATCGGTTTGTATAAGCTTCGCAGGATCAGAATTGATGCCTGTGACACCTTTGATGATTTTAAGGAAAAGGTTAAAGGAAATTGGGAATTTATGAGATGGGGACAGGTTGTCAAAGGTTTCTTTACATATGCTTAATCAAAAGATACTTTGCATTGTTCCTTTTTCGCCTCCAGTAACAGGAATGAGTATTGCATCCGAGACTATCGTAAAACACCTGGAAGAGAGGCATCAGGTTACGGTTATTCAGTATCAAAAGGGAAATTTGAATAGTGGAAACTTTTCTTTGGGACAATTTGTTAAGGTAGTTGCTATTGGCTTTAGGCTTCGATTTATAAAGAAGGATTTTGATTCTGTTTACCTCGTCCTTTCTTCCAGCTTTTGGGGCAATATCAGGGATTTGGGTTTCTTATTTATGATGGGTAAGAATCTTCGAAGGAGAACCGTTCTGCATTTGCATGGTGTAAACTTCAAGGCATATCTTATAAGTTTCAGAGGGTGGCTGAAAAGTTTAAACAGGCATTTTTTAAAAGATGTGAAAAACGCGATTGTGTTAGGGGAATCCTTTAAAAATATTTTTAATGGTTATATTTCTGATAAAAAAATAAGGATCGTAAAGAATTTCTTTGATCCCTCTTTGCTTATTCAAGAGGAGCATCTCATTGAAAAATTTAGTTCTTCCGGAAAAGTGAAAATATTATTCTTGAGCAATTTAATCAGGGAAAAGGGCTTTGAAAGTTTACTTGATCTGTTTTTGTCCCTGCCTCGAGAGGTAAAGAGCAAAGCCGAACTTCATTTTGCTGGAGAGATGAAATCTTTAGACGAGAAGGCGATTTTTTTAAAGAAGATTCATTGCCGGGACAATATTGTTTACCATGGACCTGTGAAGGGGAGAGAAAAACTGGACCTTTTCCAATTGAGCCATATATTCTGTCTGCCAACTGTATATCATTTTGAGGGACAACCTATTTCAATTATAGAAGCATACGCCGCTGGTTGTGTAGTACTTACGACAAGAAATGGTGGGATTCAAGACATCTTTGAGGATGAGAAAAACGGATATTATATCAATAAACCTTTCAATGGAGCGGTATTGGAGATTGATATCGAAACATTTGGTTTGAAGCTAACCTTGCTCATAGAGGCGATTTCTAATTTTAAGAATATCGCATATTTTAATCGGTTAGAGGCCATTCAGAAATATTCTCAAAACTTGTACTGTGAGAATATGGAAAATATTATTGTAAAGTCCATTGAAATACCTGTCCCGTGAAAATTCTTATGATCAATCAGTTTTTTTACCCCGATCAGGTCGCGACTTCTCAGATGATGACCGACCTGGCGGTTGACCTGGCGGCGAAGGGGAACGAGGTAAGCGTACTCACCAGTCGGTCCGCCTATCTCTCCAATGAATCCCGGCTTGCGAGATTTCAGGAATACCGAGGGGTCAAAATTTACCGGACGTTTTCGACCAAATTTGGAAAGGGTAAAACCATCGGGCGGGTGACCGATTATTTGTCTTTTTATTTTTCCGTATTTCTTAAAGCCTTTTTTTTAAAAAAGCATGACGTTGTGATCACCCTTTCTTCACCTCCTCTAATCGCCCTAGTCGGCGTATTCTTAAAATATTTGAGAGGTTACAGGTTTTTTTACTGGGTGCAGGACGTTTACCCGGAAGTCGCCGTACGGCTTGGATTTTTGAAAGAACAAAGCTTTGTGACCCGGGTTTCAAAACAGATTTCACGATTTATTTTAAGAAGGGTTGATCATGTCGTGGCGATCGGGGAGTCTATGAAAAAACTCCTGATGTTAAAGGGAGTGGAAGAAAATCGTCTATCCGTCATTCATAACTGGAGCGATTGAAAAGAGATTGTCCCGGTCAGGAAAGAAGATAATCCATTTATTAAGGAGCATGACCTTGTGAATCGGTTTGTGGTTTTGTATTCCGGGAACATGGGGCATCCGCATCCGGTAGAGGCGATCCTGGAGGCGGCAAAAGAAC
>JACQBS010000140.1 GCA_016194325.1 Nitrospinota bacterium
CAGAAGGGATTAACAACAAGATAAAGAGGCTAAAGCGTATGGCCTACGGCTATAGAGATGTTAAATACTTCTTACTCAAGATACATCAGCATTGTGGACTGCTTGACCCTAAGTTTTCAACTTAAATACGAAAGAGGGATAATTGTTTTGATTATTTTTTCCATCCTTTCCCTGTGCGTCCCGCCCCAGAATATCTTCTTACAGTTTGTGCATTGAACAAATTCATTGTAATTTTGATAAACAAACTCAGGAACCTTTCCAGCCACATCTTCTTTTGGCATATTGGTCAAGGGCTTATTGCAGTTTATGCAGAGTGTAAAGAAATTATCCCTTAGATTTAGTTTAAAATCAGCCGCCACCTCTTTTAACTGATTCTCAACTCTGTCATCTGTAAGCAATAGATATTTAATGCCATTTTCTTTAAGTATTTTCTTCTTATTCTTTATAAAATTACTATTTCTGGTCAGCAATATTCGCCCCTCTTTTGAGGCAATCTCAATCAGTTTATCCGGATTTGCCGAGTTATAAAAAACAGTATCGTATCCTGCAATCCTAAGCCACTTAACCAATTTTCCCATTGTAAGGTCAACTATGAATTTCATTTAATAGGAAATTATAAAAGTATTTAGACAAGATTAACAGGATAATTAAGATTATTAAAAGCAATTTTTTAATCCTGTATATCCTGTCTAATTTCAAGTTTTTGTTCTTCCTGTAATAGTAATTTTTCCTTTCTCCCCTATTTCCCCTTTCACCTCTATCTCTACAGGTAAGAACTGTTTTACAGTCCAGATGTTCGTAAGTAGATGATGGGAGATCTTTGATGTCGTAAAAGTGGAAGTTCCATCAGATAGTGAAAGATAGGGAATAATCTGGTCTGAGAGGTATTCATCAATGGCTGCATTTGAATCAAGATGTTGGAAGAATTCCTGACATGCCTCCTCTGCAACCACTTCAGCCCTTTTACCTATTGCACCAAGAGAGCTGAACCCTGTTACACCATTTTCAAATTCTGCAAGTATGAAAAAGAAGGTCCCCTTCCCAATTGAAGGGGCATTGATAATCTCTATCTCAGCATTTAATCCCCTCTCTTTTAACAATTTCAATCCCTGACTTCTCTGTCTCTCTGCAATATTCAAAGGAAGATTTGAAACAGCAGAGATACATTTTATTCCTACAAGCCTGCCCCGTTCTATTAACTCAATAGCTTTAATCTTTTTTGCAGGGGTAGCTGAAACATTAACCCTCCCTCCACCTGCTGGATACCATCCCCATTTTTCAATATTTAACATGGCATAACATCCCATTCTTTTAATGGTTGGTAAAAAGACCTGTTGTATATAATGAACCGGTGGACTCCACGCTACATGGGTGCCACCTGATAAAATAACATTTACCCCCTTCTCTGCATGAAAGAGCGGTAATAGAATCGTCTGTAAAACTAACGATACAGCACCAGCGCTCCCCTTCCTTTCTGCCACATCAAAAAGATATTCTCCATCTCTAACTCTATCAGGCTCAAATCTCAATTGAGTAGAATCTATCTCATTACCCGAAACTCTTGCTCCTGTAATGGTCTGGCAGGCATTGACACAGGTCAGATGTTGTGGTTTAAGTCCAGAACTCCTTCTACTCTTTCTTATATTTTCAATTTCTACAGGTTTTTCCAGTATAGAGGAAAGGGACATGGCTGTTCTTAATATCTGTCCACCCCCTTCACCATAACTGCCATCAATTTTTAGATACATTTTTATTTTTATAGTAGCATCTTTTGATGGGGCATGTCTCACAGAGGGGACGTTTTTTACAGTAGTTTTTCCCCAGCATTACTATAAGGGCGTGGTATTCGTTAAATAGCACCGCGTCAAGAGGGAGGTTTTTCATGAAGATTTCCTGCATCTCATGATAGGTTATATCTTCAGGGGTTAAATTTAGTCTATGGAATATCCTCTTTGTATAGGCATCTACTACAAATATAGGGATATTCCCTGCGTAAAGTAAAATTGAATCTGCTGTCTCGGGTCCAATACCATTAACACTTAATAGATGGTTTCTAATATTGCCAAAGCCATTGGAAAACATATTAGACACTTTCCCATCATATTTTTCACATAAAACGGAAATAAAATTTTTAAGCCTCTTTGCCTTTATATTAAAATATCCTGATGGTTTTATATGCCTTGCAAGATTTTTTACTGGTAATTTATTAATCCTGTGAGGGTCAAGGAGCTTTTCTTTTTTTAAATTTATTATTGCCTTCTCCACATTCTGCCATGCAGTATTCTGGGTAAGTATTGCACCAACACACACCTCAAAGGGTGTATCCCCGGGCCACCAATTCTGGGGACCAAAATGGCTATAAAGGGTCTTGTAAATACCAATTAATTTATTTCTCATACCGTAACAATAATAATGCAAAAATGCTTTTTGAAGGACTTTTTAATTTTTCTTTTGTTCTATAGTGTAATAATCTTAAAAATAAGGCAAAAGGAAAATTAACGGAAGTGAGAAAAGTGTTTTTGCAGTAAACTTATGCCTCAATCCTCATTAAATCCTCTGCAATTACAATCTCACCCTTATAATATTTCCGACATATACCTGCTATATCAACATTATCGCAGGATGGATAGAAATGTGTCAATACGAGTTTCTTGCAGTTTGACTCTGCGGCAATCCTTCCACACAGGGAAGGGGTAATATGCCCTTTAACTCTTTTCTCATCGGGTAGAGAGCATTCAAGCACAAGTATATCTGCATCCTTCCCAAGCTTAACTAGATTCTTACAATAATCTGTGTCTCCGGAAATTACTATTGATTTTCCATTAGATTCGCTTCGCTCACTACGAGCTTCAGTCTCAATCCTGTATCCCACACTTTCTTTGATGTGAGCAAGTGGTTTAGTAGTAACTTTAAAATTGCCGAAATCTATTCTCTTATTTGAAATCTCTTTGATATTGATCTTATAAAGTTCAGGCTCAAGCCACTTACCGTAAACTTTACTAAGTTTCTTATAAAATTTTTTAAACCCTTTTCCTCCTATTATATCCAATTGTTTAATTCTTGGCTGTTCAGCATACTTGCTTGTAAAAATGAAGGGAACTAAATCTGAAACATGATCGGGATGGATATGGGTATAAAATATGTAATCTATATCGTGGTATGTAATACCTGCCTCAAGCATCCTCCTGATTGTCCCTGAGCCGCTGTCAAAGAGTAAAACTTTTCCACCTGCCTTTATAATGAGTGCTGGAGAACTCCTCTTTAAAGAAGGGACACAGGTGCCTGAGCCAAGCATAATAAGCTCCACCTACCACCCCTTCCTTTTAAAGAACCAGAGCATCCCGGCAGCAATGAATCCCATTACTCCCATTGCAGCAAAAAAACCATAGGAAGATTTTAGGAGAGGGATGTAATCAAAGTTCATGCCGAATATGCCGCTGATAAGTGTCAATGGCATAAGGATAGTGGCAAAAACTGTTAAGACCTTTATAACCTCATTCAGCCTGTTTGAAACAACAGAGAGATATGCCTCCATAGCTCCTGAAATAGTATCGCGATAGGACTCTGTCAATTCCGAAATCATAAACAGATGGTCATAGACATCTTTAAAGTGCATAGTGCACTCAAAGCATATCTGCTTATACTCCCCGCTGCTCAAGTTTCTTAAAATCTCCCTCTGGGGATGAACAATCCTCCTCAGATAGAGTATATCCTTCTTCAATGCAAAGAGTTTGTTTAAGGTCTTCTGATCAGGTCTTGCAAATATCTCCTTTTCAAGTTCATCCACCTTATCGCCGAGGTCATCCATCAGGGGAAGATAGTTGTCAACAAGTGTATCTACAACCTTATGCATCAGAAATTCAGGGTCTTTCTGTAGTATAGAGCAGTTCTTTTTGCTCCTCTCCCGGACAGAATCAACACTCCTGAAGTAGCCTTTATGGAATGTAACAAGGTAATTTTTTCCGAGGAATATATCTAAATCGTGGGTCTCAAGCTCATCCCTTTTTAGTGCCTCTGCATTGATGCCGTGGATTACAACATAGAGATAGTCGCCGTAATCATCTATCTTCGGATTGGGTACAAATGAGAGGCAGTCTTCTATTGCGAGGGGATGGAATTTAAAGATATCTGAAAGGAGAGCTACTTCTTTTTCAGTCGGGTTATCAAAATCAACCCATGTTATGCTGTTTTTATCTGAGATAAATTCAGAGAGGTTCTCAACTGTGGGTTCCTTAAGCTCACCGCTTCTTGAGCAGGATATTATATGAATCATAAAGACAAAGACTGACTTAGCCACGAATTTACACAAATATTCACGAATTAAAAGAAAAGATTTTTAAAAAATTAGTGTTAATTCGTATTCATTCGTGGCTAAAGATTTTCAAAACATTTTAAAAAATCCTTTTCCCTTATGTTTAACATCTTCACCTGATGTCTCTGCCAGCTCCCTTAATAACTCCTCCTGTCTCTTTGTCAGTTTAGCAGGGGTCTTTACAACTACCTGCACTATCTGGTCGCCTTTGGCATGTCCCCTTATATGGGGTATCCCCGCCCCTTCTATTTTAAAAATTTTACCTGTCTGTGTCCCCTTTGGTATTGCAAGCCTCTCTGAACCTTCAAGTGTCGGGACATCAATCTCTGCACCGAGTGCTGCCTGTGAAAAAGAAATCGGAATCTGACAGATAACATCGTATCCATCCCTGTGAAAAAATTCATGCTCCTTTACATGGAGTATCACATAGAGGTCTCCTGACGGCCCGCCTCCTTTCCCCTCTTCACCTTCCCCTTTTAATCTCAGGGTTGACCCTGTATCAACACCTGCAGGTATCTTTACTGAGAGCTTCTTTTTCTTCTTTATATTACCTGTGCCTTTACACTCCTTACATGGCTCTTTTATTACCTTCCCCGCACCGTGGCACTGATGGCATGTTGTGCTTATGTGAAAAAATCCCTGCGACCTCGTAACCTGACCCGACCCCCCGCAAAGAGGGCATATAATAGGCTCAGTCCCCGGTGCCGCCCCTGTCCCATTACAATTCTTACACCCTTCATATTTATCTATTTCAATCTCGGTCTCTTTTCCTTTAACAGCATCCATGAAGGAAATCTCTAAATCATATCTAAGGTCTGCACCTTGCTGTGCATAAGTCCTTTCCCTCCTCCTCGTCCCAAAACCAAAGAAGTCCTCAAATATATCTCCAAAAGATGTGAATATATCCTCATATCCCCTGAAGCCCGCAAACCCTGTGCCTTTCAATCCCTCATGCCCGTAGGCATCATAGAGGCTTCTCTTTTCGGGGTCTCTTAAAACCTCATATGCCTCAGCCGCCTCTTTGAACTTTTCTTCAGCCCCCTTATTGTCGGGATTCCTGTCAGGATGATACTGCATGGCAAGCTTGCGGTAAGCCTTTTTTAAATCATTTTCAGAGGCGTTTTTCTGAACGCCGAGTATTTCGTAATAATCCCTTTTCATATATGCAGAACAAAAAACTGATGAAACTACTGATACACACAGGCACACGATTGTCATTCCGAGCGGAGCGAGGAATCTCTGTTTGAGATTCTTCGGGCTTTGCCCTCAGAATGACAGCGGTGCTGTCATCTGCGTTTATCTGCGTTCATCTGTGGTTGCTTTTATAATTTCCTATACATTAAAAAACCACAGAGTTCTGTGGTTAAATTATAATTCATGGCGCGCCTGATAGGATTCGAACCTACGACCTACGGATTAGAAGTTACAATCCTATCGGCTCAGTCTTTTTATGATACATCCTAACTGCTTATATTTATTTACCATAGGATAAGGATTAAGGCAAGGCTTTTAATGGTTAATACTGCCTGTTTTTGACTGTCTACTATACAAAAACTATACAGTCAGAGTTATGCAAAGGAAATGAGAAAAGAGGGGGATACTCTGATAAGTATCTCCCTCTGAAAAGGCAAAAGAAGGCTGTTTTGTAAGCCAGATTTAAGGTTTGTCATAGAGTATGACAAGATTAATCTTGATTAAGCAAAATGGAGTTATATTAATTGGAAAATAAAATGGAATCAGCGAACTAACATTCTAATTTACCGTAAAAGTAGCTGTTACTTGATTTGAATTATTCCCCTGTTTATCAGTTACCCAAACAGTATAAGTCAAAGTTCCTCTTGTTAGTGTTGGGATTGCACTAACTAAGCTCATTGTTCCGCTTGTTTTCCCACTCATATTAGAAAGAGTTGATGTTGTTGTTTTTATTGTTACGCCATCAAGTTGAAGACCATAACTTGAACCTGTATCAATATCACCATCTGCGTCAATATAATCAAGATAAGCATAGACGGTAACAGCTCCACCACCTTGTAAATAGCTTGCAGTAGCAGGCGAATAATATAAATTTGATATAATAGGTGCAGAGCCTTTATTGGACGGTGCTGTAGCAGAAGAACCGCTCCCACCACCACATCCTATTAATAAAAATATCAAAACCAAAACAATCTTTCTCATATCGCACCTCCATCTGATAAGTAGTAGTGTTATTACCCTCGGCTATCCGTTCTCATTATTATTAGGCATGATAAGGTTAGTATACTTAGTATACTATGTAATCATTGACATGTCAAGCGAAATGTATATAATGTTTTTGTATGAAGAAAGAGGTCATAATAACCGCAAGAATAACATCAGAAATGAAGGAAATTATCCAATCTCTTGCTGACAAAGATGAGCGAACTGTTGCATGGATGGTTCGTAAACTCTTGACTGAATCTCTTACCGCAAGGGGACTTCTTAAAACCAAAAAGAGAGATAAGACTATAGCCTGAAAGACCTCTTATAAAGGCTTAACAGAGATACCCTTCACCATCTTAAACCCATTAATATAGGCAATAAATATTGTTTGACTTTATAGCAGTAATGCTATATAATTTATCTAAACTATGGAATGGTCTATTGAGTATTATTTTACAGAACAAGAGAGATGCCCTGTCAAAGAATTTATAGACTCTCTTTCACCGGAAGGAAAGGCAAAATATATCTTTATCACAAGACTGCTAAAAGAGTATGGCTTAAATGTAAAAGAGCCTTATGTTAAACAGATTACAGGGCATAGAAAAATTTTTGAGATAAGGATTAAAGATAGGTCAGGAATTAGCAGAATACTATATTTTGCCCATACTGGCAGGAAATTTATTCTACTGCATGGCTTTGTTAAGAAGACTGAAAAGGCTCCCCAAAGGGAGATAATTATAGCAGAGCAAAGAATGAAAGACTATATTTTAAGGGAGGGATAATATGAGAAGATTCACCTATGAAGCCCATGTAAAAAAACTGCTAAAAAACAAGGCAGTCAAAAGAGAATATGAAAAACTCTTACCTGAGTATGAGCTTGCGAAAAGTATCATTGAACAGCGATTAAAAAAGAAGATGACACAGGATGATGTAGCCAAAAGGACAGGGATGCCACAGTCAACGATTGCAAGGATTGAAGGTCTGACTCATGGATTACCAAAACTTTCTACTCTTAAGAAGATAGCAGATGCACTTGATAGCAGATTGATTGTAAGGTTGCAGGATAAATAAGTGTAAACATTTTCAGGGGATAGGGTAGCTCCAGAAAAGTGTAGAAGTCCTTAAATTCTAAAGGGTAGAAATAATAAACAGAATGAAAGAAAAAGTTATAAAAAAGAACTATAAGAGAACAGGGAAAAGGAAACGATTTACATTAAGGAATTTTTTCCCTGACCTTCCTGAAGGATGGGCTTTATACAGTGAATACGACATTGAGTCACGTAAGGCATTCTATTTTTTTTATGCATCAAAACAGTATAAAGAAAAATTTCTAAATGGTGATGAAGATTTTATATATAATTTCACTACTGTCCGATTAAAATAGCATAGCCTGTAATGGTTCATCATGAAAGATTAGTAGTCGTTCAGGCTTTAAGGTTAATATATCTATCAAGTTTTTTCGGTCAAAGAGCGTTTCTCGGATAATACGGCTTAAATTTA
>JACQBS010000128.1 GCA_016194325.1 Nitrospinota bacterium
AAATTTAAGCCGTATTATCCGAGAAACGCTCTTTGACCGAAAAAACTTGATAGATATATTAACCTTAAAGCCTGAACGACTACTAATCTTTCATGATGAACCATTACAGGCTATGCTATTTTAATCGGACAGTAGTGATATGCAATACAAAAACCTTCATAAATGGGATGTTTCTCCAGCAGAGGCAGTTGAGATTCAGAAAAATCTGAGAGAAAAGATAATTACTGAAAATGAACTTGGAGAGATAAGATATATTGCAGGTGCAGATATTTCTTGTAATAGGTTGAGTCCTGTGGGATATGCAGTTGTAGTTGTGATGACATTTCCTGATTTAGAAGTTGTTGAGGAAAAACGGGTTGAAGCAGAGATAAGATTTCCCTATATTCCGGGTCTTTTGGCATTTAGAGAGGCGCCAATTCTCTTAAAGGCATTTGAAAAACTAAAGATAGAGCCTGATTTAATTATCTTTGACGGGCAGGGGATTGCCCATCCGAGGGGTATGGGGATTGCCTCACATCTTGGGATAATCCTCAATAAGCCGACCATAGGCTGTGCGAAGTCAAAACTCTTTGGCACATACAAAGAACCGGGGAATAATGAAGGTGATTTTAGTTATCTCTATTCCCCTCAAGAGGCAGATAAAGTAATTGGTGCGGTTGTCCGAACAAAATCAAATACAAAACCTGTTTTTGTATCAATCGGACATAAGATTGATTTGCAGACCTCAATAAAATTTATTCTGGAGTGTAGAAGGGGTTACAGAATACCTGAGCCTATCCGAATAGCACATAATCTTGTGAGTAAACAAATATAGTATATTTTTTTCTTGCCATAGACTAAAATTTTTTATATACATAAATGAATATCGTGAATGAACAAAATTTAAAGAAACTTAAGAGAACACCACTCTATGAGGCTCATAAGAAATTGGGCGCCAGAATAGTGGATTTTGCAGGCTGGGAGATGCCGGTTCTGTATTCAGGAATAATAGAAGAGCACAGGGCAGTCAGGAATTCTGTCGGCATCTTTGATGTAAGCCACATGGGGGAGATAGAGATAGTCGGCAGGGAGGCAGTAAAGCTGCTTCAATTTCTTACAGTAAATGATGTAACAAGGCTCAATGATAATGAGTGCCAGTATTCTATGATGTGTTATCCTGACGGTGGAATAGTGGATGACATTCTGGTATATAAACTGACAGGTGAAAAATTTATGCTCTGTGTGAATGCATCCAATGCTGATAAGGATTATCAGTGGATATTAAAGAGCCTTCATGCGGGGAAACCAGAGGGGATGTTTAGAAATGCAGAGGTTAAGAATGTCAGTGATATTCTGAGTCAGATTTCCATACAGGGAAAAAATTCAGAGCCTCTTTTACAGAATATTACAAGTGACGACCTGTCGGTGATTAAACATAATCGCTTTGTGCTTACCAATGTTGGCGGGGTAAATGCATTAGTGTCAAGGACAGGCTATACAGGGGAGGATGGGTTTGAGATATATTTAAAAAATGAAAATGCTGAAAGGGTATGGAATAGATTATTGGAAATTGGAAAAGAATATGATATAAAACCTGTTGGTCTTGGTGCAAGAGATACATTGAGGCTTGAAATGAAATATCCTCTGTATGGTAATGATATAAGTGAAAAGACCACCCCCTTAGAGGCAGGTCTAAGCTGGGTAACTAAGTTTGATAAAGGGAATTTCATAGGAAGGGAAAGTTTATTAAAACAGAAAAAGGGAGGGCTGAAAAGAAAGTTAATAGGCTTTGAAATGACAGATAAGGGTATTCCACGCTCACATTATTCAATATTTAAAGGGGCTGAGCAGGTAGGGGAAGTGACAAGCGGAACTATGTCCCCTTCGCTCAATAAAGCTATTGGTGTCGGTTATGTAAAAATAGAAATCTCGGATATTGGCAATGAGATAGAGATAGATATAAGGGGAAGTCATCAAAAGGCAAGAATTGTTTCAACACCGTTTTATAAATCAAGTAAAATCAAGCAATGAGCCACGAGCAATAAGTAGTGAGTTTTTTTACTCATTGCTCAGCACTCATTTCTCATTGCTTATTTAGGGAGGGAATAAAAATGGATTTTCCAGATGGTCTTTTATACACAAAGGAACATGAATGGGTAAAGGTTGAGAATGGGAAGGCAAAAATCGGCATTACTGATTATGCCCAGCACGAGCTTGGCGATATAGTCTTCGTAGAACTCCCTGAGGTGGGGAGTGGGGTTGTGGCTATGGAGCCTTTCGGTGTTGTGGAGTCTGTCAAGACTGTCTCAGATCTCTATTCTCCTGTCAGCGGTGAGATTGTTGGAGTGAATAGTGAACTTGAGGCAGCACCTGAGGTTGTCAATACAAGCCCGTATGATAAAGGCTGGATGGTTGAAGTGGCAATGAGTGATAAAAATGAGTTGAAAGAACTCCTCTCGGCTGATGAATATACAAAGTATGTGGAAGAGGAAAGCCAGTAGAGATTTAATTTTAGCCACAGACTCGCACAGACAAAAATATTCTCCAAAAAAAAGTTAGGTTTTAAAAAACAACAAAATATTTTTAAAAATCTTAATCTGTGAAAATCTGTGTAATCTGTGGTTTCATTAAAGGTCTTTTCCAATTTATTCGGGTTAGGTCTGTGTAAGTCTGTGGCAATTTCTATTTTATGAGATATATTCCAAATACAGAAAAAGAACAGAAAGAGATGCTTGACAGTATTGGGGTTAAGTCAGTTGAAGGGCTTTTTTCCTCAATACCTGACAGCCTTCGTTTAAAAAATCCTCTATCAAATATTCCCCATGCGATGTCTGAGCCTGAAGTCTTAAGGCATATGAAGGGGATGAGTAAAAAAAATGCTGATTTGGATTCTCACATCTCCTTTCTTGGTGCAGGTGCATACAATCATTTTATTCCGAGTGTTGTCCACCATATCATCTCCCGTTCTGAATTTTATACTGCCTATACACCATACCAGCCTGAGATAAGCCAGGGGACGCTTCAGGCGATTTACGAGTTTCAAACACTCATCTGTCAGCTTACAGGGATGGAGGTTGCCAATGCCTCTATGTATGACGGTGCATCGGCACTTGCAGAGGCAGTCTTAATGGCTCACAGGATAAATGACAGAAAAGAGGTCTTTCTCTCAAGAGGAATACATCCTGAATATAGGCAGGTTGTCAATACATATTGCAGGTATCTCGGAATTACTCTAAAAGAGATTCCATGGACAGAAAAGGGGATTATTGATTTAGAGTGGCTCTCAAAGAATATATCCGAGAATACATCGGCAGTGGCAGTTCAGAACCCTAATTTTTTTGGGTGTGTTGAGGATATGGCGGATATAGAAAAATTAACACATGCAAATGATTCCATATTTATTGCCTGTGTCAGTGAACCGATATCCCTCGGAATTCTTAAATCCCCCGGAGATTTTGGGGCTGATATAGTTGTAGGGGAGGGGCAGGGATTGGGAAATTCTGTATCATTCGGAGGCCCCTATCTGGGTCTCTTTGCTACAAGAGAAAAATATATAAGAAGTATGCCTGGGAGACTTGTTGGAAGGACAGTTGATGCAAATGGAAAGACAGGATATGTCCTGACATTATCTACGAGGGAACAGCATATAAGGAGGGAGAAGGCAACCTCCAATATCTGTTCAAATCAGGCACTATGTGCCCTCTCTGCAACTGTCTATATGTCACTGATGGGGAAAGAGGGTTTTAAAAAACTGGCAAATTTAAATTTACAGAAGGCAAATTATGCAAAGGAGCTTCTTGCGGGATTAAAGGGCTATAAAATAAAATTTAATAGCCCTGTATTCAATGAGTTTGTCATTGAAACACCTGTCAGTCCTGATGAGATAAACAAGAACTTGCTGAAAGAGGGAATAATGGGCGGGTTAAATCTTGAGAAATTCTATCCTGAATTGAAAAACTGTATGCTCATTTGTATTACAGAGAATCACAGGAAAGAGGACATAGATAAATTATGGAAACTTTTGAAGCAATATTGAAAAGAAGAAGCATACGAAGATATAAAATCAAAGACATAACCGACAAAGAGATAAAAAGACTTTTAGAGGCAGCTATGGCAGCACCATCGGCACATAACAGCCAGCCGTGGGAATTTGTGGTTGTCAAAGATAAAGAGATGAGGGGTAAGTTGTCAAAGGTTCATTCCTATGCATGGATGTGTGCAGAGTCACCTTTGGTAATAGTAGTATGTGGTGATAAAGATAATATTCAGTGGATTGAGGACTGTAGTGCTGCTTCAGAGAATATGCTTGTTACTGCTGCCGAAATGGGGCTTGGAGGCTGCTGGATTGCTGCAAGGGGGACAAAATACAGCGGCAAGGATGATGGACAGGTAATCGCAGATATACTGGGAATTCCAAAGACATTGGGTGTATTATGTATGCTCTCCTTTGGCTATCCTGACGAAGAAAAAGCCCCAAGGACGCAATATACAGAAGATAAGGTTCATTGGGAGAGATATTAATTTTTAATGATTGATTTTTATTCTTAAGTAAACAACCTGTTGTCAGGAATGGGTTTATTTTTGTATAAATATGCAATGCTAACAGCTTTTTTGGTTTCACTAATTACATTATTTCTTGCAGTATTACCACTTATTAAAAAGGAAATAACTGAACAATTAAAAGTCGTTGTTGTGTGTCTCGCAATTATATTAATTCCACTTCAATGGTACCTTGTATATAAGCAAAATAGCGAAAATATAGAATTAAAGCAGTATTTAGAAAATATTAACTTAAGCGTAAATGCTATAGATTATGATAAAACATTTTTAAAAATTAAACTTAAAAGCGATAAGGATAAGAATGATTTTAAAGTAGAGGATGCTGCATCAGAGATGGTTATTTTATCACTATCAAAATCTAAATTGTTTTCTGATGAAATTCAAATTATCAAAGATGCAATAGAAAAGGCTGAAATTGAAAAAGGTTTTTATATCCTGCCCGAGAATTTGGTTAAAAAATTATTTTATTTTAGGTTTAAAGATGGAAAATATTATCTTGATGATGCAAAGGAAAGCAATATATCTCACATTTACTATATTTTTGATAATCACAATTATATTGAAAGGGAAGATTCTTTTGATATCCAATTTAGAATAGGAGGGATATATCCATCTCCTCCGATATTTAAGTCATTTAATGACTTAAATAATTCGATAGTTCTTACAAAAGTTATCATTGTAAATAGAGGTAGCTTATCTACTTTAGTAGAATTTGATTGGTTTCATAATTCTAAAATTTCAAAAAATACCAATATTTTACTAAAGATAATAGCTAAATCTGGAAATTACTTAAATGTGCCAGAAAGATATATAGGGATTTATTTTCCTGAAAAATATTTTGATTTATACAAATGAAATACTGAATCAATGAGGGGTATTTTGCAAGTGGATTATCCCCGTCTTGAAGGACAGGGTAATTTTTTACCTCTTGCTGTTGTCATTCCTGCGTAAACAGGAATCCAGATTTTACTCTCATTAGCACGCTCTGTGTTTATTTTTCCAAGCTTAAGCGTAGGAACAAGTAGAATCAATTTTACAGTAAAATTTTGAAAGGTCAAAGGGAGAGTGAATTATTCCACATTGAAGATATTGTGTTTTAACAGTTTTTTTCAGAAGATCATATTTAATGCAAATTTGAAAATCCTTGATATAATGTTGGTATATAATAAAAAGGAGGGATTGTGCTGTGAAGATAACAATAGAAATTGAAAAAGATGCAGAAATAAAAAAAATTGAAAAGTTTTTAAAGAATTTAAAACCTGCTGTTTTGCAGGCTAAACACTTGAGGAAGTCTGTAAAAATAAAAAGGTTTTTAGCCTTTATACAAATGCATCCTATATCAGTTGACAGGATAGTAATTCCCGATAGAGAAGAGAGAAATGCCAGATAAATGTTTTTTTGATACAAACTTGTGGATTTACCTCTTTCTTGATTCAAAAGATCCTGATGATAGAAAAAAGAAGAGGAAAGTAGAAAAACTTATTAATGAGGATGATATAGAAATTGTAGTTTCTACTCAAGTGCTTAACGAGATTTGCAGTGTATTGCTTAAAAAGTATAAAATAAAAGCAGATTCTATAAAAGAACATTTAGAGCGAATGCTTGATATAGTAGAAGTAAATATTCTTACCGAACAAAATACTTTAAAGTCCTTATCGTTATTAGAGAAATATAACCTCTCTTTTTACGATGCTATAATTATTTCTTCAGCAATTGAGAGTGACTGTAATATCATCCTTTCTGAAGATTTACAATCGGAGTTGATTATAGAAGGCAATCTCAAAATAATTAATCCTTTTAAATAACTTTGAATGCAGTACAGAGAGGATAAAGTTTACTGGGATAGATCAGTAGTGTCCGCTAAAAATTAAAAAAGCATGGCTTGTAAGCCTCTTTTATTGGATAATTGAAGTTGACAAAACCCAATACCAATAAGGAGGAACAAACCATGCACAAGGTTGGAACTATAT
>JACQBS010000159.1 GCA_016194325.1 Nitrospinota bacterium
AAGGGATTAACAACAAGATAAAGAGGCTAAAGCGTATGGCCTACGGCTATAGAGATGTTAAATACTTCTTACTCAAGATACATCAGCATTGTGGACTGCTTGACCCTAAGTTTTCAACTTAAATACGAAAGAGGGAAAAAATCTCCAGAAGAAAAAGAAAATTTGGTCAGAGAATTTCTTGATATTTTTGAATTCACATTCAGACATCCAATGATGAGAGAAATAACAATAAGCTCAAAGGAATCTAATATAATGTTCCGTGAAATACAACACATCTTTGAAAAATATTTTCACAGGTATCTTTCCGAACCCAAAGGATAATGACAAACATCAAACGACAGTTCTTCATGGCTACAACAGAATAGCCGATAACATCGAAAATACGAATCAGGAACAGGTTTTTGTCAGTTAGTGGTAAAATTATCTTAATCGTGATATTCTTATATTGTAGATGAAAACGACCCGTTATTTTGAAGAACAGGTCTTAAGAAAACGTCCTTACATTCAAAGAGAGTGGTGTGAAATGGCATTATCTAATCCGATCCACAGGGAAGTTCAAAGCGATGACCGTATTCGTCATTGGGTTTTCATCAATGAATTCCTAAGAGTTGTGACATTAGAGGATGGGGAGACAGTCCTCAATGCCTTTCCTGACCGTGATTTTAAGGAGGTGGAAAAATGAGGTTTAATTATTACCCTGAAACTGATTCGCTCTATATTGACCTTTCAGAAAAAGCCAGTGTGGACTCTCGTGAGGTGGTACCATGTGTCGTATTAGACTTTGACGCCGAAGGTCATCTTGTAGGTATTGACATAGACCACGCCAGCCAGATTGCTAATCTTTCACATCTTGAAACTAAAGCGATTCCTATTACAAACTTGGAGATGACGGCACATCGCATGCATAAGATGATTAAATCCACGCTGCGTTAGAGGGCGTTTTATTGGTAGGTTAAAATAGCCTCCTCGTTAGAACCATTTCCAAAACCACCATTTTTCAAAAATTACCTTTCCCAGATGCCAGATTTTTCCCGGTTTGTACATCTTCATAAAAGGACTGGGAATTGTAAAAAAATTACCTTTTGCAAATCCAGCGGTATTGTCTCCTAATTCAAGAAAACAATAACCATCTCCTGAAAATCTTTTATCAGGTTTTTGTCCATTAATTTCTCTTGCAATATTTTCTGCTGCAGCTTCTGCCTGATAATGTGCAAAGACACCTGCCTTTGGTAAATTTAGCGGCTTATCGGGTTTATACTGTCCTGGAAGTTTAATTGTAGTTACATCACCAACTGCATAGACATTTTCAAATTTTGTTTTTAGTGTTTCTCTATCAACAGGTATCCAGCCGCTTTCATTTATTAAATTTGCCCTTTTAACCACCTCAGGTGCAGTGTGGGGTGGAACAACAAAGAGAAGGTCAAAATCAGCAGTTTTGCCATCTTCAAAATATATTTTTCCTTCGTCAACAGATTTAAACTTACGCTCAGGATTAAAATTAATCTGTCTTGACTCTAACATCTGCTTTAGCATATTGCCGATTTGAGGCCCTGCGGTCGGCATCGGTAATGTTTCGGGTGTATAGATTTCAATACTGATTCTGTCACGGATATTTCTGTTTTTAAAAAATGAGTCAATTAAAAATGCAAACTCATAAGGTGCGGCAGGGCATTTAAAGGGCATCCCACCAATGAGAACAACTATTTTCCCGCTGGAAAAATTTTTTATTGCCTCACCTGACAGTTTTGCCCCTTCCAGACAGTAAAAATTGAAAATCTTTTGGGTCTTGGGAAATGCCTTTGTATTTAGCTCTGCACCAAGCGAGATTATAAGTTCATCATAATTTATGTCTTTTCCATTAAGACTGATAGATTTTTTCTCGGTGGAAATCTCAGTAATTTCACCTTGAATGAACTCAATCCCTTTCTTCGTTAAAGTTTTTAAGCTTCTCTTTATCTGTTCAGGTTTTCTTAAACCGAAGATTAGCCACAAAAGTGACGGATAGAATGTATGCTCCTCATCCTTGTCAATAAGTATAACCCTGTGTTCTCTGCTTAATTTCTTCCTTAACTCATTGGTACATACAATCCCCCCGCTGCCACCACCTAAAACAACTATTGTCTTTGCTGACATAATGCCTCCTTCTAAAATCCTAAATCGGATTTTAGGTCTCCTCTATCTCTCCATTAATCTCTAAAATTCGCCACTTTTAAAATGTTATAATTTTGTCGCTCTCTTTCACTATCTCATACATATCCTTCATTGTTGATAACGGGCATACTTCTGAGCCATGCGAACCCCTTATTTTGAGACAAGTGCCGCAGGCAAAAATCTTGCCGCTGTTATTAGCAAAGGAATCTATCTGCTCAGTAATATTAAATTTATCAGTATTAAGAGATTCGCACTCCACCCCCTTTGCCAATAAAAATATCTTTACCACATCACCATTTTTAAGGGCGTGATTTCCAAATCTGAAGGCATTCCACACAGTTTCAGAATCGCTGGAATAGATAACAATTCCTAATTTCACTTATTCTCCCTTACCTCTCTCCTGCAATCCCCATAAATCCACCAAAGGGAATCCATGAAGGTATAATCCTCTCAAATCCCGATAGGACTAAACGGATTCTGGGGAATGGAAGAAAATATGTATGTTGTTTATGGATTCCCCTCACCCCAACCCTCTCCCCAGAGGGGAGAGGTAACTCTACGGTAGAAAGGATATTAGTTATCTCCCTCTGACTATAAAAACAGGCATCGGAATATGATGTATCTTTAAAAATACCTTTTAGCTTTTTAAAGAAGGAGAGCATACTCCATCTATTCAATACACCGAGAAAAATCTTCTTCCTGCTGATTCTTACTGACTCCGAGACAGCCCTTGCGGGATTCTTGAAAAAATTTACTGCCGTTACAGATACCGATATATCAAAGCTCCTCTCTTTAAATGGAAGACTCTCCGCATTAGCAATAAGATATTTAATATTTGAATCTTTATATTTTATCATGGCATATTTAATCATATCCATTGATGTATCAACTCCTACAACACTCCTGCAATAGTTACCCAAAAACTGCGTGAAATAACCTGTCCCACATCCTATGTCAATAGCTGATGACTGATAGCTGATAGCTGATAGCTGTATCATTTTCAATAAAACCCTCTTTTCAAGCCCGCTAATATATTTACCTTTTTTTGTATAATACCAGCTATCATATTCATCAGCAAATAATTGCATATTAATTCATCCCCACATGGGTGCCAGACTTTAGTCTGGGGTTAGGCTAAAGTCTAACTTCCATAAATTACTCAGGTATCACTGGAACTACAGGCTGATTAATTGCAACAGCAGGAATCCCCTCCCCCTTTTTATGAGCTTCTGCCTTACCTCCATGGTGGAACATATTGATATAGGCTATAACCTTCCATATATCTTCATTGGAAAGATAGTCTTTCCATGCAGCCATTAGTGTATCAGGTCTTCCTTCGGAAACAACCTTGAAGAGGTCTGCATCGGAGAGTTTACTCATTCTCACCGCATCTCTTAAGTTTGCCGCCTCTGTCATCAAGGGGATACCGTCCTTCCCGTGACAGGAAAAACATGCCACATCAGGATTTTTTCTACCCTCAAAAATCTCACGCCCCTCTCTTAATATCTTCTGATTAGTCCACCATTCATCAGGCATATTTTCAGCAGTAATCTTTACACTCTTTATTTTTATATTTTCCAGATACCTTACCAGCGCCTCAAGATAATTCTTCTCTATCTGGTCACCATAATAATCAGGCATGGTCTTTGATTCCTTTTCATACCCCTTTGCAGTCTCTTTCCTTGGCTCTACTATTGATTCCCTTATCTTATTTCTATCTCCTATATCCACAGCGGCAAGGGCAGGCCCCCTCTTTGGTATTCCTCCAGGTTCTATGTCATGACAGTTAAAGCATTCATTATTTTTAAAGACCTCGGCGCCTACTGAAATAATTGTTTCTTCATCTGCCTCCTCTATGAAAAATTTTTTAGGTTTCAGCCTCTCAATCTCATAGGCAGGGTCAAATTGGGGTAATGCCCATCCCATAAATGTATAACCGCCACCCATGATAAGGAATAAAAAGAGGAGACTATTTACCGCCCTGATACCGCCCTTCTCTTTAAGGGGTTTAAGGTCAATAAGAATAATAAAAAGGGCCGTCAGGAGAGTATATACAATTATGGTCATTCTGAACATTCCAGGAAATTTGTAATATGCAGTATAGAGCCATAACGTTCCAAGAAAGATTGTTCCATAAATAAGGCTTAAGATAAAGTTTCTAACAATCCTCTTCCCCTGCCAGCCCTCTATAGGGAAAATATCAACCAAAACAAGAATAAGAAATCCCCCTATTGTAAATACAGTAAATGCTACCTTAAAGACTACAGGCAGAGGATATAGAAAGGAGTTAATAATCCATATCAGGAGATTAAAGATAGTCAGGCTTATCAATTTTGGCTTAGTCTTTTTCCATAACTCCATAAAATCACCCCTTCTCCTTACCAAATCTCAATCCGAGCCAGACTATAAATACGAAGATAGAGAAAAAACTAAGGGTTATGACTGTGGTTAATGAGGAGGCATAGGCGAGTGTGGGTGTATAAGCCTCCAGCGTAGTATCTTTTAATAGGAGATAGACATGGTAATCCTTCCTAACCAGCGCCCTTACAGCCCCCATAAGATTCATAAGCCATATATCGCTGAAGCCAAGGAATATAAGAACATACTGAGCCCTGAAATCTATCTTCCCCCATTCTATCCTCCCCATTTTTATTGCCCTTCTATAGATGATATAGTTTAGTAGTGTTACTAAAACAAGAAGCACAGCGGCAGTATTCTTTGCCTTCATAAGGGCAAGGAATCCCAGATGAGAAGGCAATTCTGTGGTTTTTAAAAATTCTCCCTTTGTCATTCCTTCATACATCCATTCCTCAGGAGCCATAGTGGCAAAGTAGTGCCTTGGTATGAACCAGATGCAGGCAGAAAAGAATACTACTATAAATCCAAATCTTACCAGAGGGGTATATATAGAAGCCCCTTCTATCCTCTTCATGCTGAGCCATATATAGTAATTGCTTGACAGAAAAAGAAGACCTACAACAATTGCCTGTGCTTCAAAATACATGGATAATCTATCAGACATCATATATGTCCCTAATTCAGCAGCATATCTGTAAAATTCCCTTGCATATATATACCCCATAATAGGGAGGACAAGCATAGCACCGACACCGATGGTATTTCCAATGTAACCCATCCAATCGTAGTAAGCCCTGTCATCTTTATTGTCTGACCACACATATAGAAATGCACCCATCATGCCTACCATATACCCGCCATAAGTTATATTCCCAACCAATCTGTGGATATTTAATGGCATCCATGTATAATTGTAGACATTCTCCCAGATTGTAGGATTGATGAGATGCCTCGGTGGTGTATTCATATAAGAGGCTATTGCATCCATATTGAAGAGGGTGAGTATCCCCACTACATTAAGAAGGATCCCTATAAATAAATGAAGTCCCTTTCTCTCTTTGAGTGGCTCCCAGCTAAAGTAATAGAGATACATAAGAATTGTCTCAATGATAACCAGTCCAGGATAAAATAGAATCCAGAGAGGGGCAAACTGGTTTATGATGTGATATGAGAAATCAGGATACAATCCAAAGAGCAGGAATGCAAAGGTCCCTCCTGAAAGGGCGGTAATACTGTATGCTATTGCCATTACCCTTGCTATATCTTTTGCCAGCCTCTCATAACGATAATCCCCCTTTCTCATATATAGATATTCTGCAATCACAACAAACATAGGGACACCAAGTATAAAAGATGCAAAGAGGATATGGAACTGGGCTATTATCCATATAGCTGTTCTGTTTCCAAAAATGGGGAAATGTAATGGCTCAAGTCCCTGTGCATAGACAGCAGCAGGCAGTAAGCAGCAGGCGGTAAGCAGCAGAATGAGCAATGAGCAATGAGCAATGAGCAATGAGCAATCACTCTGACACTTTGACACTCTGACACTTTGACACTCTATCATTCTTACCATGGTAATGGAGTGGCGAGTCGCTGATAAAATATCATCTCCTGATTTATATAGGTTATTATAAAGCCCATCCCCGCCAGCATCAGGAGTATCAATATGAATAGCTTTAATTTTTCCATATTTTTATTCTTTAAATTCTGAACATCTCGCTGTGCTTATAGGCAATAAGGGTATCCATAAGCTCTGATTTTTCTCCTTTAGCCTTCTTATCCATTTCATTCTTTAAAGTCTTAAGTGCCTCTTCAACCTCTGAACCAAAGAGTTTCTTCAAAAATTCCATTGGAATCCTCGGCTCATCTGTAACCTCACCCTTTTCATTAAACTTCGGTGGACTCAAAGGCGGCACATAATAGACATTGGGGAGTGTCCCAAAATCAGGTCGCAAGGGAATGGCAACCTTCCATTTCTTGACCAGTTTATAGACACATTTCTCTGATTGCCCTGCGATACCCTTTTCAGCCTTTGCCCTACTATGATTGAAATATACTTTTTTATATGGACATGCTGAAATGCAATCCCTTATACCCTTGCACCTCTTCAAATCCACAAGGACAATCCCATCCTCTTCCCTTTTATGAATCGCCTTATTCGGACAGGCAGCAAGACATGCTGGATTAGTGCAGTGATTACATATCCTCGGAAGGTAAAAAAAGTAGGAGTTTGGATACTCTCCCTCTCCTTCATCCTCATCCCAGTTAGGTCCACCGGTAGGTTCAGAATCAGGCTTTAAGGTCTTTGCATCTCCATTCAAGACCTCCTTATAATTATATTCCCATGGAATGCCATAATCCTCGGGAATACGAGGGAGTCCTCCTTTTTTTAGATTCCCCTTTTCATCCCATCCTGCATTGTAATCCATATACCCCTTTGGATAACCTTGACCTGGCTGTGTCTCCACATTATTCCAGTACATATACTCCCTTCCAAACCTGTTGGTCCACTGAGTCTTACAGGCAGCAGTACAGGTCTGACACCCAAGACACTTATTCAAATCCATAACCATTGCAATCTGCTTCATCTGTATATATCCCTCTCTAACAGTAGGCGGTTTGCCTTTACTGCCTACTGCCTACTATCTTTTCAATGTCCACCGATGTCTCGCTTGTAATCTGATTCCCATCCCAGAAGGGATTAAAGCTCATGTGTCCGTAATTACCTACAATCTCAAGCGGTGTTATGACCCCTGGGACGACATTGTTATACCCTTTCCCATCTTTAAATTGCAGATTCTCCCATGCATGCTCTATCCATATAACATCTAAAGGTGTGCCCGGATGGAGTTTTACCTTTACATACATTTCCCCCACATCGTTGAATATCCTTACCCTATCCATCTCCTTTATCCCCCTATCACTAGCAGACTTTGGATTTATACAGATTACCGGCTCACCCCTCTGAAGTCTTAAATGATATTTACTCATCCTCCATGTGGTGTGTATACCGTAGCGGGTATGTGGGTCATAATAGGCAAAGGGATATTTCTTTGGTCTCACAGGTTCCCTTGCTGTAGGGGTGTTAAAGCCAAGTTTTAAATATAGATTCTGGTCTACATAGAACTGTTGTCTTCCTGAGTTGGTAAAATAGGGTTGTTTTAGTTGAGTCTGAAACTCAAATGGATAGAAGGGTCTGTCAGGATAGAGGGGACTTGTCTGACCGGCAGCCCTGCCAGGAACTATAAATCCGATATCCTTTACCTCATCAAGGGTCTTCCCCTGTAATGCAGGCATTCTCGCCATTACCCACTCAAGCACATCCTTATAGTTTCTTATCTCCTTATCGCCTACTGTTATAAAATCAGTATAGATTGTATGCAAATCCCTCGTGGTCTTAAGTTTCGGGTCATCTATCTTTCCTATCCCCCTTTTTTTTGCAACCTCTTCAATCTTCTTACACAGGAGCATACATATTTCCCATTCAGATTTCACACTGCCTGGCAGTTTGAGACCTTTAGGAGGTATCATCATATTTGCAAATCTCCCATAACCAGGGTCAATCCTGACCTCATAGCTCTCATAATTTGTTACTGATGGCAGGATAATATCAGCAAGGGAGGCTGAGGAGTCCATGCGGTAGTTTACATTCACATACAGGTCAAGCGAATCGAGAATTGCCTTCTCAGTCTGTTTCTGGGCAGAGTCTCGGGAGAAACGATTATCGTGAAAAAGGAGCATGACCTTTGGCTTGCCAAAGTAGGAGAACCCCTCTTTTTTGACAGCATTATCTATGGCTTCAAGTAACTCCTCTTTACCAATCCCTGCCTTTCTTTTTAATTCCTCATCATTGTAATGGGAGATGAAACTCCGACTCATCTCCCCATCCATCCACTCACCCAGAAATCCAGAGCCAAAACGTGCAGGCCTCGGTGAGGAGAGGAGACCTAATTCACCAAGCCCCCATTCATTGTCTATATCCAACCCACCCCTTCTGCCGGCATGCCCTGTCAATGCCAGCATCAATGTCGCACCCCAACATGTGAGGACACCCCAGAAGTATTTGTGCACACGATAGCCCTGCATTATTATTGCCCTCTTTGCTTTGGCAAATCTCCTCGCCTCATCATAAACTATGGCGGGATGTATCCCGGTAAACTTCATGGTCTCCTCAGGGGGGAATCTATCTGCCTCTTTTTTTATCATCTCAAAGACTGTAGTAACTTCTATCTCCTCTCCATCCTTATCTTTAATTTTAAAAATCCCCTCCAACGCTGGGCTTACATCACCGAGGTCAAGGGTGGATTCGTTATTCCCCATACTCCCACGAACCTTTTTAAGACCCTGCCTCTTTTCATCATAAAAATAGAAGATATTCTCCTCTCCACCTTTTATTAAATCTGATTCACGGAGAATCTTCTTATCCTTAAGCTTTATGAGAAATGGCATATCTGTCTGCTCACGGATAAATTCCACATCGTAGAGTCTTTCTTTTATAATTACATGAACCATTGACATGGCAAAGAAACTGTCTGTGCCAGGCTTTATCGGTATCCAGAGGCTGCTCTGTCTTGCTGTGGGATTGTAATCTGGCGATATGGATACAACCCTTGCGCCTCTATACTTTCCCTCATAGATATAATGGGCATCCGGTATCCTTGTAACAGTAGGGTTTATACCCCATATTAATAGATAGTCTGTCTCATACCATGCCTCAGAGGAGCAGCCAACAGTGGAGATACCATAGGCAATTGTTGCACCCGGGAACATGTCTCCAACAGCACTTGCTACATTGAATCGGACAGCACCAAGGAGAGAACCAAAACGGAGTGCAGCAGCTCTACGCACAGGTGAGAGTATGCCAGTGCCAGCATATACCATCATCTTGTCAAACTCACCTTTACTACCTATCTCTACCACCTTTTCAGCAATCTTCTGCAGCGCCTCATCCCAGCTTATCCTCTTCCATTTTCCTTCCCCTCTATGCCCAACCCTTTCCATGGGAAATAAAAGCCTATCTTTCTCATAAAGGGATTGTGAGTGGAGGGCACCTTTATTACATCCCCTCGGATTTGCATCGGGTATATCAGGGGCTATCTGGGGATAACCTGCTACCTGCTCCTCCCTTACAATACGCCCATCCTTCTCAAAGGTCTTCCATGCACAGTTCCCTTTACAATTGACACAGTGAGGCGAGTATCCTGTGCTTGTCCCTCTCGTTATATCAAATTCATTTCTATATAGATTCAGAGTGAGATTGCTTACCCTCCTTAACTCGGGAGGGACATATCCTCCTTCTTCCGATTGGGTAAAGCAGGCAGGAAAGATTGAGGCAGCCCCTACAGCAACACCCACCTTAATAAAGTCTCTTCTGTTTATGTCCATAAAAAGAGTGTCAAAGTATCAGAGTATCAAAGTGTCAGAGAGAAAAACTTTGACACTATGACACTTTGACTCTTTGACACTTAATTTTTAAGTCTGTGTAAGTCCGTGGCAGAAATTTTAATCATTTGCCAGATTAAGTCTGAACTTCTCCTTAACCTCTCCAATAAGACGGTATCTGCCTATGAACATAATATTTGCCATTATCATTGCAACTAAAAAAAATGTCCCGCCCATCAAAAAACTGCCTATTGACAGTGTTGGCCACCCGGACATAAAGGCGCCTGTGGTGCATCCCCCGCCAATAAGTGCGCCAAAGGTCATTAAGGCTCCACTGATAAATATTGTAAAACCCCTGAGTCCTATATTGGAGCTGAATGCCTCCTGAAAAAGGGGTGTAACCTTCTCCTGACTGATTGTTCCTGCAAGATAGGAGCTTAAGAATGCCCCCGGGAAAACCCCCAATGACAGCATTGCACGCCATAGGGTGCTTTCATTTAGTGAAGGGACACTTTGAAAAGAATAACCAAAGATAGATGATATATGAGCGCCGAGGGCAAGGAAACCTCCTGCAAAGGAGAGATACTCCCCAATGGCAGTGCTGATAAATATCATTATTCCTGCAACTGCACCTGTAGAAAACCATCCCCATTCTCTTTGCAGAAGATTTTTCCCTCCCTGAATACTGTCAAACTTTTTAGACGGGTCTATTATTGATAGGAAGAAACTCATACCAATAAAAAGAAATCCAAAAATAATAGCAAGATAACTATAAGGAATATCAAAAACCATCGCCAGTGTAATAAACTTCGGCTCTCCTCCAAGGGCACTAACTACAGGGAAGAGGAGATTATACATAAAGACCCCTGCAAAGATACCCACTACCCCCACCCCTGTCAATAACTTCCCTGAAGAGAATCTTGCAGCGCATGTCCCTGGACAGAGACCGGCAGTAGCCATACCAATTCCGAAAAGAAACCCTCCGATAATGTGGCCTATCCCAAAGTATCCATTAATACGCGGGACTGTTCCAAGGTTCATCAAATCAGAAATACCATATAAGAGGGCTGCCACGCCAAGCCCTGTAAACATAAAATTCATTGCCTTAAAATCTCTCAAAAGCAATGCCCCTATTATTCGGGAATATCTTACGATACCCCCTCTATGGAGCATGAAACCAAAGATTGCACCGATAATAAGTCCACTCAGTATCTTCATTTTAACACCTCCTCCAGAACAAAAATCTGATTAACCACAAAGACACAAAGGACACAAAGAAAAGAAAGGAGAAAGGGAGAAGATGTAAAAATGGAGACAATCCCCTAAGTCCCCCTTTGTTAAGGGGGATTAAGGGGGTTGTTTTTCCCCTTTCCCCTTAATCTTTTCTTTTATTCTCTGGTTTATTGTTGTCAAGCACTTTTTTAAAGTGCTTTTTAAAACATATATTAATATAGCACCTTGCCCGATCCTGGTAATTAGAGGGTCTCAACAGAGCCCAAACCTTGCTTAATAGGGGCTAAGGTGCAAACGGGGA
>JACQBS010000141.1 GCA_016194325.1 Nitrospinota bacterium
GCATTTGGCAGTGCATCTCTCATATACTTGGCAAAGCCGTAGGCTATCCGTTTGCCAATTACCTCTTTGGTCTCTTTGTCCCTTTCATCAAGCATCTTTGCTTCAAAGCCGTATTGAGTCCGATGGGCTTCATCAGCGATAACAACTATATTTGTTCTGTCTGAAAGCCTGTCGTATTCCGCCTTGCCATCGTCTGGCAAAAATTTTTGAATGGTGGTAAACACAATGCCGCCGGACGCAACCTTCAAGAGTTCTTTCAAATGCTCACGGTCTTTTGCCTGAACCGGCTCCTGCCTTAGCAATTGCTTTGAAGATGCGAAGGTTTCAAACAACTGGTCGTCTAAATCGTTGCGGTCTGTGATAACTACAACAGTAGGATTGTTAAGACTCAATACCATCTTGCCTGTATAAAAAACCATTGAAATGGATTTTCCGCTGCCCTGCGTGTGCCAGACAACACCACCCTTGCGATTTCCGTCCGAGGAGGCGGCTTTGAGTGTGTTTTCCACCGCTTTATTAACTGCATAGTATTGATGATATGCTGCCAGTTTCTTTTCAGTTTCAACTCTTATAATACCGGTCTTAGGGTCTTCCTTCTTTGATTTCTCAAATACAATGAAATTGCGGGCAAGGTCTAACAATGTGGTAGGATTCATCATTCCTTTTATGAGCGTCTCCAACTGAGGTGAAAAACTCCATCAGCGGACTTCCATGTCATATAACGGCTGAACCCTGCCGAAACGCTCCCTGCCCTGCACTCCATCCCATCGGAAATTACACAGACAGCATTGTAGGTGAAAAGGCTCGGTATAGTAGCCTTGTAAGTTTGAATCTGGTCATAAGCCTTCCTGATAGTAGCGTTTTTATCAGCCGCATTCTTCAATTCAATCACGACTAACGGAATGCCATTGATAAAGAGCAACACATCGGGACGCTTATTTTGATTGTTCTCAATAATTGTGTATCGATTGACTGCTAAGAATTCATTGTTGGACGGATGGCTGAAATCAATCAGTGCAACTTCATAACTTCTTTCATAGCCGTCCTGCTGATAAGGTATTTTTACTTTTTCTATCAGGAACTGGTGAAAGGTCTCGTTGTTATGTAGCAAGTCAGGCGAATAAATCCGCAAGACCTTTTGCACAGCCTGTTCCAGAGCATCAGCGGGAATATCGGGATTAAGCCGTGCAACAGTTCTGCGTAAACGGTGCGTTAAAATGATTTGCTCAAAACTTTCCCTCTCCTCATGTTCTGCCCCCGGAGCAATAGACAAGCCGTGAACATACTCCCAGCCTAAAGACTGAAGCGTTTCAATGGCAAAGGCTTCTATGTTGGTTTCAGTGATTTTGGTCATTTAATATCTTTCGATTTTAAAACGCCTTTATCTTCAATGAATTTAGAAGGAATCCAATTTAGAAAAACTGACTTTTCATAGGGTTTCTGATAACTACCCTTCTTAGACATTGGAGCAATATGCCATTTATTAGATATGATATGACATTGCTTTCTTGTTCTTGTAAGAGCAACCATGAATTGAGCAATCTCCACATCACTAATATTACTGGGGTCTTTAGGAATTGAGCTATCATTCGCTCCGACTATAATCACATAACCTGCAGATAATCCTTTACATCCTACAAAAGAGGAGAGCAAAATAGATAGTTTAGTTTTATCTGGTTTTTCTTCCTCCTTTTTTTCTTTGGGAAAATAATATTCAACTATTTCATCGTAAAAATCTTTTACGACTTTCTTTAGTTCGTCTTTTAATTCCTCTGTAAAACCTTCGCCTGCCTTTATAATGCTAATAATTTCAATTACCCTTTTCTGCTGTTGTATAAACTCTTTATCAAGAATATCCAACATTTGCTTCCCTTTTTCGCTTTCTTCAATAAACGTTTTAATCTCCTTTGATTTGAAATAAAAGGCAATTAAGATTCTCCAACCCAAGTTGCTGCTATCATCTCTCAATAAAATATCGTATCCCTCAATCACACTTATAGGCTTTTCTTCATTAAGTTTGTAAACCATTTGTGGATACTTATCAGATAATTCTTTTTGAATGATTGCCAAATATTGTTTTGGTCCCACAATTAAAACTGTAGGATATTCACTCCCTTCTTTCCATGATTCTTCAATATCGCTTGCATCAATTTTTTGAATAATGTGATCAACATATTTTGCTACTGTATTGCCAGTGGAACATTGAGCAGTAATTATTTTTGGAAAACGAGAACTGTCATTCTCTTTTAGTTCAATAAAACATTCATACCTTTTGTTAACCCTGCCTTTGAGGAATCCTTTTTTCTGTGCATTTGATAGAAAAGCGTTTGTAGCACTCACTATTACATCCGGGCATCGGCTGCAAAAAGGAAGTTCAAAAGGTTCGTAATCCCCGGAGTTAAATTTCTCTCTCAAATGATTCGGCGAGGCACAACGCCCAGAATATACAGCTTGGTCATCATCACCTACAATCAAAATGTTTCCCTTTTTCTCCAACTCGTTAATGAAAGCAACTTCCAGCGGATTAAAATCCTGATATTCATCAATTAGAATCTGATTAAAATTAGGAATGATGTGTGGTTTTTCTTGTAATGCCTTATATAAGCGATAAACGGAATCATTAAATGAAACTGCATCATAATAATCACCGCGCCTTAAATAAAATGCGACTTCAGGGCTTCCCTCATCAAGCATTTGAATATTTCTGTCAAAATCTTTTAATTCTAATTCCAAGATTTGAGCATCTTCTTCAATAATTTTTGTTAAGAACGGAATCAACTCTACTTTTCCATTTTGCTCGTGAAGTATTTTCTTGCAATAGGCATGAAAAGTTTTTACCTCTGCCAAATCACCGAATGAAACATACATATCAGAGGTAAGCATTCTTATAAAAGTCATTGCAATGTTTTCACCTTCTGAATTTGCATTTAAAACTTCTTTAAATGTAAATGTTTTGCCAGTGCCAGCACCCGCCAAAATTATTTTCTTGTTTGATTTAGATGAAAGGATGGCATCAAGACATTTTTCCCTTTCACCTTTTTGAGCCGAAATAATTTCTTCAATGGTCATTATAATTATCTTTCACCCTCACTTCCCCGCTCATCAGTTTGGGCAATAGTATATTACGCAGGCGTGTGAGGATGCGGATTTGGTTTTGATTTGATTCTATCTTAAAATGTATTGATTCAAATTCAGCTTCATATTTTGGTAGCAAATACTTTGGAGGCAACGAGATCTTAAGCTTTTTTAATCCATCAATAGTGATGGCTTCCTGTGTACTACCAATAGTGATTGATCTGATTTGTTCTTGTCCTACTCTAGATAATAACCAGAAGTAAATAATTGCACTTGATATTTCCTTAAAATCTTTAAACCAAGTTAGGTTTCCATCTTTAAAATAGAATTCATCATTACCTCGCACTCTAAAGGGAACACCCAAAGTTCCAACTGAGGTGAGTAGTATGTCTCCGCTCTTTGGGACGTCAAATTCCTTTTTGATTTCAATAAATCGTTCCTTAGAAATAAATAGCTCACTATTTGTCGAGCCACTACTTCTCAATTCAATGATCTCTTTGCTTCTGTAGAAAGGAATTCCATAACTCACATATTCTGAATAAAATATTCTTTTTGAAGAAGTAATAGTCATTAATTCACTCAGTTGATATTCTTCCCACCCCTCCTTCGTCTCCTCCACAAACCACTGCCTGAACAGCATCTCTGCCAATGCTTCAAGGGTTTTGTTCTGGCGGTGCAGGAGGTCTATCTTGTCATCAAGACTGCTGAGGATAGATGCGATAGATTTTTATTCGGGAAGAGGAGGAAGTTGAAAAGTATATTCCTTTATAGTGGTTGGAGAAGTATGCCTTATTGAGGTTCCTGTTGCAGCACCAACAATAAAGCCTTGATATTCGTAAGTTCTCATCATCCAATAAATAAAATCTTTATCTGCTTCATCTGATATTATGTTCACTAAACCAATTCGCTGATTATGCAAAAACTTGAATCCGTCCTGTTTCGGTATCTTAGCTGAATAGCCTAATGTATCACCTTCTTGACTTAAATCAGTCATTGTTACGACTATGTCCCCTTCTTTGAGAATATAACTTTCAGGATACTGTCCGTAGTAATATTTGCATTTAGTTACCTTAAATCCTCCGCCAATATTAAAGTTGCCGGGGGTAACAAGAATATTACTTGTGGGTTCTGTAGTAATGCATTCGCCCTTGAAAGCAAAACCGTGCTTTACATCAATTAAATCCCCAAGTTTATATTCCTTCCACTCACTCATTACTCGCCTTTTCCTGAACTGTCATTTTATGCTCTCCAGCCTCGCCAAAATCTGCACTGCTCCTATATCCATTTTTGAAAACGCAAACCATTTTTTCCCAAGGTCTTTCAGAGAAGCGCCAAAGTGATATACAGTTATGTCATCAATAATTAAAAAACGGTCATGGGAGTTGCCAAATTCCCTAACTTCTGTTGCATGGAATTGCTGGTTGTATTTTTTGACATCCAACTCCAGTTGTTTAGAGATTGTTTTCGTAAGTATCGTTAAGGAAACGCCTTTTTTTCGTTTTGAAAAAAGTGTCAGCACCGTATCATCAACATAATTATCAATCAGCATAATTGATTTTCTGGCAGTGCGTATGATATCAGAAACAAATTGATAGGCATCAAAGACCTGTCCGTCAAAGAAAATTCCCTGTTTAGGCTGAATATCTTTGCTTTCAATGGCCGACAGCACTTTATCTATTTTGTGATCCGTTTCGATCTGCTTCAATTCAAGAGTATCCAGCCGTTGGAAAACCTGGGCATTGGACAGCATAAACCGCCGCATGGCTACAAAGGCCCGCATAATCTGAATATTGACTTCAATCGCCCTATCACTGGTAAGTACTGCGGAAATGGTTGCAACACCTTGTTCTGTAAAGACATAAGGTAAAGAACCACCCAGATACTTTTTTGATGGTATCGCATTTTGCGATACCATAAATTCAACCTCATCCTCTGTGAGTTGAAACATAAAATCAGGGGGAAAGCGTTTGATATTTCTTTTTACCTGTTCTCTAAGCCTGATTGGCTTTACATCATAGAAAGCGGCTAAATCTTTATCCAGCATTACCTGAACACCTCGGACGGTATAAATTCTGTTATGTATTTCTTCAGGTTTTATCAATTCATTTCCGCTCATATCAGCTTTACCTTTTTCAGATTCTCTTTAATCAAGGCATTGAGCCTTTCTTCTTCAAGCAACTGCGATTCCAACTCCGCCTTTAACGCATTAAACCTTTCCGCAAAATTAAAATCTTCCTCATCATCAGGCAGGCCGATGTATCTGCCGGGGGTTAGGACATAATTCAATGCCTTCACTTCATTTATGGTTGCCGACTTGCAAAAGCCCTGAATATCTTTATATATACCCTCACCCTTGCCCTCTCCCAGAGGGAGAGGGGTGGGGGAGGTGGTGCGCCAGTTGTGATATGTGCCGGCAATCAGGGCAATGTCTTCATCGGATAAGACCCTGTTTCTGCGGTTGATTAAATAACCCATGTTTCGGGCATCTATAAACAGGATTTCGCCTTTTCTTTTTTGCTTATTACGATGAACAAACCAAAGACAAGCCGGTATCTGAGTATTGAGGAATAGTTTGGTCGTAAGGTTTATGATGCAATCAATCAGGTCGTTCTCCACCATCGCTTTGCGTATCTCACCTTCGTTGCTGGTCTTTGTTGTGAGAGAACCTTTTGCTAAAACAAAGCCTGCCTGTCCAATTGGTGCAAGATGATATAGAAAATGCTGAATCCATGCGTAATTTGCATTTTTCGGGGGAGGTGGCAGTTTTTGTCCCAGCACGCTCCAGCGCGCGTCATTTTGGAGCAGGTCTCCGCTCCAGTCGCTGTCATTAAACGGTGGATTGGCTATGATGTAATCTGCCTTCAGGTCTTTATGCGCGTCATTCAGAAAAGAGCCTTCGTTATTCCACTTCACATTACTGCTGTCTATATGGCGGATTGCAAGGTTCATCTTTGCCAAACGCCATGTGGTCTGGTTGCTTTCCTGCCCGTAAATTGAAATGCGGTCTGCCGGATTCAGGGATAATCCGTTGCCTTTTTTCTTGTAGTAATCCCGATGTGCCTCGACGAACTTTTCACTCTGCACAAACATCCCGCCTGAGCCGCAGCAAGGGTCGAAGACGCGGCCCTCGTAAGGCTCAAGTATTTCGACAAGCAGTTTTACGACACTTGAGGGAGTGTAGAACTGGCCTCCCTTCTTGCCTTCAGCTAATGCGAATTCGCCAAGGAAGTATTCATAAACCTTGCCCAAAACATCCTTGCTCTGCGCTTCTTTGGTTCCGAGCGCTGCGCTTCCTATCAAATCTATCAAACCGCCGAGGCTTTGCTTGTCTAACTTTTCCTGCGCATAAACCTTCGGCAATACCCCTCTGAGTGAAGGGTTGTCCTTCTCAATCGCATCCATAGCATCGTCAACATCCTTGCCTATGGTCGGGAGCTTTGCCCTGCCTTGCAGCCAGTTCCACCGTGCAGACGGCGGCACATAAAAGACTTTCTCGGCGGTGTATTCGTTTTTATCTTCGGAGTCTGCGCCTTCATAATCGCCTTTGCCCTCTTTCAACTTCATGTAGAGTTCTTCAAAGGCGTCGGAGATATATTTCAGGAAGATTAAGCCCAGAACAACATGCTTGTATTCGGCTGCATCCATGTTTTTCCTAAGCTTATCCGCCGCCTTCCAGAGTTTTTTCTCTAACGGTTCATTGTCTTGGTTTTTTCTCTCTTTATTAATCCGAGCCATCAATCATTTTCCTATCTATGTGTATAAAATTTTTGCAACCTGTCCCCCTCAGGCATTTACTCAATATATTTCCTGAAATACTTCAAAAATTCTCCCGGAGTAACGATTTTAAGGTTTGAGTGGATACAGATATTTTTGCCGATGAAATGCTTCCTGTCCCATGTAATAAGGAAATCAGCGTGTGAGGTTATTGCAGAGGCAAGTATAGGTGCATCATCCTGATTAATTACTTTTAAGTATTTTGCGATATCCTTGTGGTGCGGGTCATCAACTAACACGGGTGATAGGAGTTTGATAAACTCTCTATATTCATTCAGCATCTCCGGCAGTTTTTCCTCAATATTCCTGTCTGCTTCCACAATGACCTGCCTTGAGACAAAGACTTGTATCAAACCGATTTCAGCAAGCTGCAGCACAGCCCTTGCTGCGCCCCTTGAAGATGCCACACCAGCAATCAACGCGATTGTGTCAAGAATAACCTTAGGTCTTTGCTTTTGCATATGCCTCTTTGGAATATCTTTTTCTCTGCTCCCTCAGGTTGCTTAGAAGATTATCAAGGGTCAGCCCTTTTTTCTTCATAGCCCTTGCCATTTTTCCAGAAACGACATCGCCGGTAAGCTGTTTCGGCACAAGGATTAGAACATCGCCGATTTTTAAGACATTGAGCATATCTTCTTTGCCAAGGCCGAGTTCTTTTCTGTATTCGTATGGAATAGTCAACTGTCCCCTTTCTCGTATTTTAACAACAGGCATAGAAAGTCCTCCTTTCTGATTATCTGATGCTCTTATTATAAGAAAATTAGATAATTATTGCAACCTTCCAATTTCACCAAACTTAAGTCCACTTGCTTAATAATGAATCATTTGATACAATTTTAATAAGAGCAAACAATTACAAGGAATTGGTAGGGTTTAATGAAAAATGAAAATAGACTTTCTGCCTTTAGAATATAACTGCAAATTTGTAGAAAAGATAGGTGTAGAATCAGGGGAATTTAAGGATGAAGTGGCAATATTGGACGAGTATAAAAGGAGAGGATTCAAGACTATAAAAATCGTTAATGCTATTGATGCTGATGGAAATGTGCTTGCCTATACATTTAATGTCTATTGTTATGCAGATCCGAAAGAGTATAAAGAGATAACCAAAAACGGATTCCTGGTAAAATAATCTATGAAGTATCTATATAAAATCATAATACCACTACTTTTATCGATCTTCTGTCTTACAAATACAGTTTATGCCATTGACCTGCCAGAGGAATATCTTTATTACGATATTAGTTTCTTGTGGTTTAAAAAGGCTGCGGAAGGGAAAATAACATTTAAAAGAAACAATAATGATGATAATTATACTGCTGTATTAGAGGCAGAGACACTCGGATTTATCGGCTTCATTACAGGTTATCGCAAATATATATATATATCACATCTCAGATATGATGAGAATCTCAATAGATTAATATCTACAAAATTTGAAAGGATTGAGATTGTAGGCAATAAGATATGGCAGTCTGTCAATCTCATAGATTATGCAAACAATAAAATAAACTGGAGGTCTACTTTCATGCAGAAACTCTTAAAGGAGACTGCTGAAGACATACCTCCCGATACAATCTATGATGATATCCTCTCTGCGCTTTTTAATTTTAGGTTTGGATTCCTGGGAAATATTGAAAAAGGGAAGGATTATATTGTTAAAGGAATTCCTGATAAAGGGATTGTTGACTATTCCATTCATATATCTTCTCCAGAGGAAGAGATTCCTACAAAGAAAAAATTAGGCATAGAAAACGGGGATGGTTATATGCTTCTTGTAAAGATTCCCGGGGCAATATTCAAATCAAAAGGGATTGTCTGGATATGGTTTACCGATGACTTACTTCCCCTGACAGCAACAGTTGAAGATGCTGTTATATTTGGCGACATAACAGGTGTATTAAATAACAATAGGCAAGCCAATCTCTCATCACTATGAAAATTGAAGTTGTAAAAAAACATTTTCAAAAATGGGCAAAGAAATACGATTCTTCTAATAGGGAAAGAATGATACCATGCTTCCATGACTTCTATGGAACTGTTGTCAATATGATTTCTGAGAAGAGAAACATTGCCATTAATATATTAGAACTTGGTACCGGAACAGGTATGCTTACAGAGTTGATACTATCTTCATATCCAAAGGCTAAAATTACTGGAATAGATTTAACAGATGAGATGTTGTCACAGGCTGAAAAGAAGCTGAAGAAATTGAAAAACAGGCTCACCCTAAAGAGAGGGGATTTTAGTTCAACATCTTTTGGAAATAACTTTGATGCCGTTATATCATCACTGTCAATTCATCACTTGACACCTGATGGAAAGAAGAAGCTCTACAAAAAAATATATATATCTCTTAAAAAAGGCGGCATATTCATTAACGCTGATTTGGTCAAATCTGAATCGGTATATATTCAAAAGCTATATATGAAAAAGTGGGAAGGGTTTATGAGGAGTGGCAGAGTTGATGAAAATAACATAAAAAGAAGACTTCAGGGGGTTAAAAAGGTAGATATATATGATACCTTTGAAGACCAATTAGACTGGCTAAAAGGGGCAGGATTTGAAGATGTAGATGTCTTCTGGAAATATTGGAATTTTGCTGTATTCGGAGGATTAAAAAAAATAACGGTTTAAACGGCTTAAGTGGAGGGTATATGAAATTGATGGTAGGTAAGAAAGGTGTTGTATTTGGTGTGGCAAATGAGAGGAGTATTGCCTGGGCATGTGCCAGGCAATTGGCTGATGCAGGGGCTGAGGTTGCATTTACATACCAAAATGAAATTTTAGAAAAAAGAGTAAGACCATTGGCAGAGAGTGTTGGTGCGAAAATTATTGAGCCATGTGATGTAAGCAAAAATGAACAGGTTGAGTCAGTTTTCAAAAAAATCAGTGATAGTTATCAGGGGCTTGATTTTATGATTCACTCCCTTGCCTTTGCAAATAAAGATGAACTCTCTGGCAGGTATATCAATACAAGCAGAGAGGGGTTCTTACTGGCAATGGATGTCAGTGTCTATTCAATGACATTGTTATGCAGACATGCCGAACCGCTTATGAACGGAAGAAACGGGAGTATTGTTACCTTGACATATTATGGGGCAGAAAAGGTAATACCAAATTATAATGTAATGGGAGTGGCAAAGGCAGGGCTTGAGGCGAGTATCCGTTATCTTGCATCAGATATGGGACAGAATGGTATCAGGGTAAATGCAATATCTGCAGGAGTTATAAAAACCCTTGCATCATCAGGTATATCGGGGATGAGAACCATGCTGGAACATTGTGGTGAAAAATCACCACTCAAAAGAAATATCACGGCTGAAGAGGTTGGGAAGACAGCCCTTTATCTATGCAGTGACCTTTCAAGCGGTGTGACTGGTGAGATTATATATGTTGATGCAGGATATAATATAGTAGGGATGTAAACTATTCCATATGATGACCTGCCGATGTAATCATTCCGTTTATTATAAGCCCGACCATTGTCAGTAATATTATAATAAATACTGTAATCGCTACCTTTCTTTCCTGAAGTTTTATTGAGCTACCTCTGTCTATAAAGGGCAATAAAAATAGCATTAATAAAATAACATTTGGTGCAACTATCAGAAAATATACCCATATATTTTCTAAAGAATATAACCATAGGAACATCCATGGCGGTTTTGTGGCCTCTACCCCCTCCACAGGCTCTCCTCCAAGCGGCGGCTCTATTACAATGGCTAACACAGAAACAACTAAAAGGGTAAAGATGCCATACTTTATTAATTTTCTTATATGAGAAGTAAAATCTACCATCCTCCCATCCCCTTCCAATATCACAGGAGAAATCC
The DNA here is from genome assembly GCA_016194325.1 of Nitrospinota bacterium. Taxonomy (GTDB): domain Bacteria; phylum Nitrospinota; class Nitrospinia; order UBA9942; family UBA9942; genus UBA9942. Next base: position 10,686 of record JACQBS010000141.1, read on the forward strand.
CATGAATCTTTATTAGGAACAGATGAACCATTAGCAAAAGGATGGAAAGGAATGGCAGGATAGAGATATGGACTGTATATAATCTTCCTAATATATTAACCTTTGAAAAATCATCTGAAAATAATTTTCCAAAAATTCCAAATTTTCCCATTACCCATAAGTTATGTTGAAGCGCCTCGTAGCCTTCCTGATCCCATTTTAATACAGTGCCTGTAAATATAAATCCCCCGATTAATGAAAGGAGTAAAACCCCGCTGAGCCATGTAAATTCCCTCGGCTTTTTATATGCTGCTGTCATGAATACCCTGATTAAATGGAGTGATACTGTTACCGTTAATGTCTGAACAGCCCAGTAATGTATCCCCCTTATAAACCAGCCAAGATATACATCATTCTTTATATATAAAATACTCCTATTCGCATCAGAGACTGCTGGATTATAGAACTGTGTAAGAATAAAACCGCTTATAAATAGAATAGTTAGAGATATAAGGGTAATGCCACCAAGTGTATAGGGTATTTTATTTCCGTGTGAAGGAATCTGATAGTGGAAAGAGTTTATTCCTAATGACTCTTTAAATTTCTCAAACATATCTATCTCCCATTCCTCCAGTAAAATGAAACTATCCCCCAAATAACGGCAATAAATCCTGTAAAAATAACAGCAACATTATACCCCGCTTTTTTACTAATCTGAATTATATTAAACGAACCAATCTCTATAGTTTTGGGATGTTTATGCTCCTCATGAACTATAGAAGGCACTGTAACTGTTTTTTGTTCTATATTGTTGCCTTTGGATTCTACAACAGTTTCACTGCTCTCATCTGTATGTTTTTTATGTGTCTCCCCTTTATGAGAATATGCATCCCCTAACCATATATAACTTATTCCAAAAATTATTAATAATATTTTATATTTTTTCATATTTATTCTGAAGCTGGATGACACTCTATACACTTGTTATCTTCAAATGGTTTATGAAGAATTCTATGGAGCAGTCCCTTATTTTTAGAAGAATGCGATTCGTGACAGGCAGTACAATTTCCATTCCTGAACGGAATATTACCATGCCTCTGCATAAAAATTTTATTCTCTTTTTCATGGCATCCTGCACATATAGTTGGACTATCAGCCAATAACAGTTTTTCCTCTCTGCTATAGTGAGGACGATGGCATTTAAGACACTCCCCTTCACCAACAGGTTTATGTACAAATTCACCCTGAGCTGTTAGCTTATCACCAATATTATCATGACATGAAAGACAGAGCGGTTTCAAAGACCTTTTTAAATACCCCTTTATTTTACCTCCGTGAGGGCTATGGCATATCATACATTTCCCTTCCGATAGAGGGTCATGAATATGCCTTGAGGCAGCAAACCCTATCTTTAAATCTTTATGACAGCCGTAACAGAGTTCAGGTTCGTCATCTATCAATTGTTTGTTTTTATTGCTGACGTGGGAATCGTGACAACTGTAACAATTTCCATTTTTATAGGGAGGATGTAAATCTTCCTCTCCCAGTTCTCTTTCTGTATTAGCATGACAGTTTATACAGAGGGACTCCTTCTTTTGAACCAGTATCCCCTTGATAGCTGAACCATGTGGTCTATGACACTTTGCACAATCCCCATTTTTGACTGGCGTATGGACACTTAATTTCTCAACCCACTTCTTCCCGTCATCATGACATTTATAACATAGTTCATCTGTCTTGGCAACAAGTTCATATTCAAAATCAGAGGCATGAGGGGAATGGCACATGATACATTTTCCCTCTGCAACAGGAAGATGTGACACCTGATTTTTAAAGTTGCCCTCCTTATGACAGCTATAGCATAACATTCTATCTTCAAATTTCAGCCCCTTCTCTTGTTCGGATGCATGAGGGTCGTGACAGTCGGAACAATTATTTTTAGTCAAAGCCGTATGGATATATTTTTTCTGATGCTCTTTTTTTTCTTTTTCATGACAGCTATAGCATAGGTTTTTTTCAGGGCTTCTCAATCCGTTCTTATAATCTGAGGTATGCGGATTATGACAATACAGGCAGTTACCATCTTTGACCGGGGAATGGATATGTGCCTTTTTAAAGGACTCTTTCTTATCAGAATGACATTTGTAACATAGGGCATCTCCTTCTATCTTCATCCCGAGGGGTAATTCTGAATCTGAAGGATTATGACAGGAGTCGCAATTAAGCTCGGCAAAAGGCTTGTGAATATTCTCTCTTAACAATTTTTCATTTGACGAAGAATGGGATGCATGACAGCTTGTACAATCACTATCTGCAAAAGGGTAGTCCTTATGGGCTGTTTTTAACTCTCTATTTGCATTGTGACAGCCCAAACATAATTGATTAACAGGTATTATGAGCCCATGAGAATTATCTGATGAGTGCGGATTATGGCATTTCACACATCCCTCCTCCTGAGGCTTATGAACCTTTTTCCTCATGAAATTCTCTTTATTATGACATTTAAAGCAGAGTTCATTGCCGTCTATACGCAATAATTTTTTTGACTTTGACGAATGCGGGTTATGGCAGGTTAGGCAGTTTTTCTTTTTTAAGGGGTCGTGCAGATTTTTCTTTTCAAGCCTTCCTTTATCTTTTTCATGACAGTCATAACACAGGGCAGACCCTTGCTTTTTTAAATAAAGTACACCTATGGCACCGTGGGGAATGTGGCACCCTTCACAAAGTTTCTGTGTTACCGGAATGTGTTGACTCTCATCGCTGGAAAATTTCTTATATTCTTTCTGATGGCAGTCAACACATGTCTTCTTCACAAGAGCCACTCTTGGCGGCATACAGCTTTCCAAAAATGCCAGGCAGATAAATAAAAATAAAATTATATCTAAAATGAAAAACTTAAAATGAAAAATTTTATAATTTCTGAGCATATATTTTTTGGTCATTTATCATTTTATTCGTCATTTGTCATTCATGTTCATCCTTTGTTCCACCATGCCCCTTTTTGGTTTTATATAACCTTTCATAGCAGGTTCATTTATTCTAATCTTTGAAACTGCCCTTAACTTCGCCAGATAATCAGATATAAGCTGTTCATACTTTTTTTTACTCAAGGATTCAATAATACCACCTCTCACAGATTCAAAATCTCTCGGTTTCCCATCTTCTCTCCCAATGAACTTAATAATAATAAAATCTCTATTAAAGCTAAAAGGACCATATATCCCGCCTATCTCCATCTCATTTAGCTTCTCTTTAATATCAGGAGGCAGCATATCAGCGTATAACCAGCCTGTGTCTTCCCCTTTTGAGACCACTGAAGTCATGGATATATCAGCTGCAGTTGCATCAAAATCAGCCCCCTTTTTTAACTCGTCAACAATTCTCTCCGCATCTTTCTTTTCCTTAATTATAATTGTGCTCATTCTCACCTTTTCAGGTTCTTTAAAGAGCCCTTTGTTATCATCATAATATTTTCTGATTTCCTCATCATCTAATTTAATTGCAGCAGCAATAATTTTATTTTTAAAAATCTTATTCAAGATAGCCTCTTTTGTAAGTAAAAGTGAATATCTAAAGTCTTCACTCTTCTCGTAATTTCTTCTACCAACTTCCCTGTCAAGAAGCCTCTGGTTAATCAGGCTGTCTATAGCCGATTTTTTAAATCTATCCATATCATCCCCGTCTCTTGCCTCAGATTCTGACCTCAATCGAACCAGAATTTCATCCCTTTTAATAGTTTCACCTTCCACAATTGCCACAATCCCTTTTCCCCCGTCAAACTCTTCATCCCTTTTGATGCCTTTTAAGATATCCTCATTGATGGTAATTTTTGCCTTTTCTCTTAATTGTAACAGGTATTCCCTGCTTCTCTCTATTTCTTTCTCATTAAAGATTGATCTCTCTATCCTTTTTCTCTCCCTATCGGAAATTTTCTCATCCGGCGCCCTTTTCTCCTCTAATTTGATTATATGAAAACCATGCACTGTATTGATTAAACCGCTGATTTCCCCTTCTTTCATTGCAAAGGCTGCATCTGCTATCTCCTTCGGCAATTCACTTCTTCTCTTAAAACCCACATCCCCCCTTTTTTTCTTTATCTCATCAGAGTCTTCAGATTCCTTCTCTACGAGATTTGAAAAATCAGCATTTTTATTTACTTCATCAATAATTCTCTCTCCCTTCTTCCTGTCCTTTGTGAAGAAATGCCGTAATCTCACTGACTCGTAAAGGGTAATATAGCGGCTCTTTATTTCCTCATCTGTTACCTTAATCTTGTCAATAACTTCTTCTTTTTTCAGCATATATAGAGAGAGATTGAGGCTGTAGAGCTTATAATCACCTGTAAACTCTGGTGTCTTGTCAAGACCTATCTTAATCGCCTCCTGAACGATAAGTTTGTCATCTATCATATCATTCAGTATCTTGTAGTAATCCACACTATCAATATCTATCTTCATCTTCTCCTTTATATCCTTTACCGTATGAAATCCCTCAAGTCTTTTTTTAAAATCGTATTCCGCTATGATATCGTCATTAACCCTTGCAATATATTTATCCCCGGAAAGATAGGATACCCCTCCATTACAAGAAGCAAGAAACCAGAGGACAGAGGACAGAAGACAGAAGACAGACATCTGACTTCTATCTTCTGACATCTGACTTCTGATATCTGATTTCTTGACTTTCATTTGATTGTATTAATCATCTCCGAGACTACTTTTTTTGTAAGGGCACTTATCGACCTGATCCGACCGAAATTAAATATAGTAACATAATCTTCACCTCTCCTTTTGTGCCTAACCATCCATACCACCTTTCCAGTTTTTATATCAATCAGCCTGACTCTGATACCAACAATCGGCGTTGTTGACCTGTCTTCTTTATCACTCCCTGAAAATTCCTCTACCACCCCTACAAAGATCGCATCAATATTCAGCCTTTCCCCCAGCCTTTTTATCTGTTCAACATCCATTACATTGACATTCTTCACCTTCTCATTAAGCAAAAACCTCTCAATATTCCCTTTTTCCTCTACGGCAAATATTCCACTCTTAAATATCACACTAATAAATATATTTGCAACAATCTCTCCTGCCCCCCGTTTTCCGCTTTCATTTACAAAGGGAAGCACTCCAACCCTCTTTATTTTAACTATTTCATTTTCTCGCTTAAGATTAGAATAGGCTACAAGGGAAGAAGAGCATCCATGAAATAATAATGCCGTCGTAATAGTTGATATTAATAAAGGTGTTAACTTTTTAATCACCGCATTATTATTGGGTTTTAAATTTTTGGACTGCCTCTGCCAATTTCTCCTGAATCACTTTAAGTTCTTCAATAGGCAGATTTTCCTTAGCAGATGATAGAAGCGATAGGTCGTTAGAGATAGTTTTTATATCCCTTATCTTTAAATTAAGTTTTTCAAGCATGATATTTAAACTCTCGGCAAGTTCCTTTACCTGATCACCATTCCTCAATTTAAATCTGATTGTTAGGTCACCCTCTCCAATCTTCTCCTTCATATCCCTTTCTATTCTATATAGAGGACCTGCAAAGGAATGTGGAAAAAACAGGGTGATACCCAAAGCAACAACAATCCCAAGACCTCCCGATACCATAACCGCGGGCAGGAGGTAATCCAGAAAATTTCTTGCTGTGACATGAAAATGTTTAAAGGAATCTCCTATTTCACGATTTGCATAAAAATAGAATACACTGGTAGTAACTATAATGCTCACAAGAACGATAACGGTAACCTTCAAAAAGAGCATAATCTGAAAATGGGTTTTAATTGAATAATTTATTTTTGAACTTCTATGTTTTTTCATATATTCTCCCCCTTATACCTATAATCTATCTATGTGGCACAAAACACAGATATCCGTTTTAAAGTCTATTCGTGCAAGATATCGTTCCTTGCTCCCATGCGGCATATGACATGTTATGCATATAATGACCTTTCCCTCCGAAGTTGGAAGATTGTCAGGTATCTTTATATTCCCCCTTGACGGCACACCAACAGGATGAGACGCACCCTGTCTATGACACCTTTCTACACAGGTGTCAATACCTACTTCCTTTATAGTCTTTAATATCACTTTACCATGTATATCCTCAGTAGAAATAATCCCTTTTATATTATTATCTGTTTTATTCACAGTATACTCAACAACAGATGTAACTTCACTTGAGGTGGCAAAGTAAATTGCCACACCGGGCATTACGCTATCTTTCTCTCTCATAATCCCCTCTTTTGGCTTTAACCTCATAACTTTCACCATTCTAAAATCAGGTTTATTATTATCTTTTTTAACATCTAAAGTCTGATTAAAATTAAATGGCTTTGAAACATCAAAGGTATAATCATCAGAAACAGTCTTATTTCCAAATAAATCACTTGATATGACCCTGAAGTGATATTTTTTTTTATTCTCAAGATTATTCAATTTTATGATGTGCTTTTTTGTATAAGCATCTGAGTTTGAATAATATTTGTAATCTCCGTCTTCTGTAGTCCCATATTCTACCTTTGAATCTGATAACTCATCAGTCTCCCATCCTATTTCTCCACTTGTAACTACTGATATATCAATACTGTTAACCTTGATATTACTGATTACAGGCGGAGTCATATCATTAGCCCAAATTTCAGAGATAGAAGAAGGTATAAATTTTAATATCTCAGATTCATTCTTTCTGCCATCCTTATCCCTTAGCATGATCTTAACCTGATAGATACTATCCTTTGATAAATTATTTAAAATAGCGATGTGTTCCTCATCATAATTTCTAAGATTGACCCTCATAGCCTTGGGGTTTTCTGAGATATTCACATCCGGGAAACTGCTTCTTTTAGAGATATGACAACCTACACAATCTCTCTGTATAAAATCAGGGTGTTTATATGGTGATTTTATTATTTCCTCATAGACCTTTTGATGACACTTTAAACACTCCAATTCGTCTCCAAAGGCAGGCATATTTAATAAAATGCCATATAATAATAAAATGCCTTTAAATTTCCTAACCATTAACTATTTTCCAAAAAGTGTTGTCAGCAACTTTTTTGACATTTCGCGGCTTAATTCAATCTCGTTTTTTTGCTCAATTCCAAATACAGACCTCATTAAGCTGCTGCCTCTTTCAGAATGGAAACCCCGCCACAGTGTTATCCCTGAATTAGACTCGACCAGCCGAAGAGATAGGGAAACGACGGCATATTGTGCCCCCCCTCCTCTACCCTGACCATAGGTGTCCACCGAACCAATAAAAAGCGCCTGCACACCTAACTTCTCAGAAATTCTCTTGATGCTCTCAATGTCCAATGCCACAAGTTCCCCCTCTCTAAACCCCATTTCTCTAAAAACATCAGCTACTGCCTTATTAACCTCTCCCTCCTCTGCCACTTCAAATACCCCGCTTTCAAGTATATCCATTACAATAATGCTCTTAAGTTTCTCGCCGGCATATTTGTCATCCGTCAGATTATTTAGCGGGAGCACTGCAACCTTTTTAATATACTGAAAGTTTACATTAGCTCTGATATATTGTTTAGGAGCCGTGCCGCATCCAATCTGAATTAATATAAAGAAAATTATTAGCCACAGAGGCACGGAGACACGTAGGGGAAAAATCTTCTCTGACATTACACATAAAATATGTGTGTGGTTTTCAGTATCTTTATCCTTTTGCCCTTCTCTGTGACTCTGTGTCTCTGTGGCTAAATTCATATTTTTGTTTTGCATTTTGGTAAATATACAGATACCTGCTGATATTCCAGTAAATACTGCCTCCCAATGTCTCTGCCCCTGTTTCTGAAACATTATAATTGATATTTACTTGCAGGCTGCCAGGCAACCGTGTATTTATAGAGTAATTCTGCTTCGCCTCAGGGAGATGCTGAATATTGGCAACTAAATTTACAAACCGTGATGGAGTTATACTTATCGTTGACCTTAAAGTTTCAGATTTAGAGCTGCTCGTTTCTCTCCCGGTATTAGATGTTGAAGATGAAAATGTCCCATCAATAAGGATGTTTATGCTATTCCTCGGTATTAAGGTTAAATTTCCATTAACTGAATTGGTTGTAGTTTTTGTTCCCCTGCTAATATCATCGGTGTTGCTTAATGTAAAACCTGTTCCAAGATCAATACCAGAATACAGATTAAGGAACATATTTATATTTCCAGAATTTGTTTCTGAAGTTTTATTATCCCCGAAAAGGGATTCAAAATGGCTGAGGGCAGCTGAGCCATTTATAGTTTCCATTGGGTTTGTGCTTATTGAAAATGTATAATTATTTGAGCCGATATTTTTACTTAATGTTGTTTCAGTTTTTTGACTTTGATAGTTTAGGAAAAAAGAGGCATATTTAGACATTGCGTAGGATAATACTACTCCCTGATTGATATTCGTATCTTTACGGTCAGCAGGGGACTGTTTTGATTGGTCATAATTTATATTGTATGAAATACCCGTCTTCTTCGTTGGTCTCAGGCTCAAGTTCATCCCGCCGTATTGTCTGTCATTGATCGTTTCAACTGTAACGTTGGTTTCTTTAGAGATTGACCCTATCGCCTCTATCTCTGTAACACTTATCTTCTGTGCTGAAGAGTCGTAAGTTGTATTCACCGCCTTAAAAAATATCGCATTTACAGGCACCGAAAGAACAAGTTTAAACCGCTTATTAACCTCATCGTAGGAACTGCTCGATACTGTTGCAAAGCTCCAGCTGAGACCTGAGGTTTCATTGCTATAATAAATATTCCATCCGAAATTCATATTTGCTATATTGTCATCCGATGTATCCACATATAGATAGATAGTATTTATTGTATCTGTATTTTTCAATTTCAAACCTATATTCCTGTAAGAGCCATTCAAATCAATACCGGTATCCGAAGATTTGCTATCATCAATCAAAGAAGGGTAATCAGTCAATTGTCCATCACCCGGTAACGTGTCTACTGCATAAAGCCCATTGGTTGCATCCTTCTTTTCAGGAAAGGTCTGAGGTGTGCCAGACAGGCTTATATTTTTAGAGGTTGATTTTGTTACACCAAGATTCGTGTTAATATTCAGCCTGTTATCAAAAAAGGAGTTATTATAACTGACGGCCCCCAGATGTGTCGGGTTCTCCTGTTTTATCTGTGAGATAGTATCTTCCAATGTTGAGTTGGCATAATTATACAACAAGTTGATGTGTTTGATTGTATAATCTGTGCTGGCATTTATATATGACTGCCTTGTATCAATTAGAGAAAATCTATCTTTTGATTGCAATTCATTATAATTAAGTCTCAAAGAAGGAAAACCGGCAGGGGCTGTTGAAAAAGTGGCATTTTTTGAGGTGGTGTTTATCCTATTCCCGGTTGTAAGAAAACGATCATTAATCTGATACCCCAGAGCAGAATTAAAATATTCATTATTCATATCCAGAAAAAAAGAAGGGTCAATTGAACTGCTTTCAGTTAAATCTACTTTATTCTGGGATGCCCTGACATTCCCGGAAAATCTAATTGTCCTCGTTAACCCTTTATCAAAAGCAAGTGAATAAACCTGAGATAAACTTGACTTCTTTGTCATCTTTCCTGCAAATTTATTCTCGCTCATTGAGTAAACTATATCTCCATTCAAAGATAGATTATCCGCAAAACTTTTACTAAAGAAACCAATCAAGAGATACAAAATCGTTATTCCTGTTATAGTGCCAGCTCTTTTTATTATTCTCACTCAACCTATCCTAACTTTCCCCATGAACAAAGACTTAACGAAACCACAGATGGACACAGATTAACACAGATTAATAAAGTGAAAGTGAAAGTGAAGAGTGTAAGGGATAGGTAAATAAAATCCTTTAACTTACACTTACACTCCCTTCGATTCTGTGTTTACCTGTGTTTAATTTTATAATTTCCTATACCTGAACACTACTGTCCGATTAAAATAGCATAGCCTGTAATGGTTCATCATGAAAGATTAGTAGTCGTTCAGGCTTTAAGGTTAATATATCTATCAAGTTTTTTCGGTCAAAGAGCGTTTCTCGGATAATACGGCTTAAATTTAA
>JACQBS010000129.1 GCA_016194325.1 Nitrospinota bacterium
AAATTTAAGCCGTATTATCCGAGAAACGCTCTTTGACCGAAAAAACTTGATAGATATATTAACCTTAAAGCCTGAACGACTACTAATCTTTCATGATGAACCATTACAGGCTATGCTATTTTAATCGGACAGTAGTGATATCAATAACACAATTAATGGCATCCTCTACCCATTTCTCTATTTCACGACGCAGGCGGACATTGGAATTATATTGTTCTTTTGTTATGGTATGATAGGATTGAAAAAACGGTACAATAAGGCTTTTTAAAAAATCTATCCGTTTGAGCAGCCTGTGTTTATAATCTATAACCATATTTCATTTCATAAATATCTTCCAGATTATTCCTGTAAAACTCCGCCTCATCAGTTACCCTTAATAGATAATCAATATAAATACCCTGATTTTTTATAATTATAGGTATCCCTTTACGAATCGCCTCATCGCAGATATAGGCAGGCGCCCTGTTCAGTATAATTAAATCAATCTCTTGCTTCAGTAATCTTGTAAGGTCTGCATGCACCTCATCCTCCTGCTCCTCATGAAGATTATCAGTATCCTCCATCTCTATTCTATCAGCAGAAAAGTATACGGCAATATCTATATCCGATTCTTCCCTCATAGTTTCCCTTGCAAGAGAGCCTATAAGGAATGCCATCGTTATATCATCTCTCTGGAGGCAGTAGTTTTTAATTTTGTTGATTATTTCAGCAGATTTCATTGCACGGTTATATTATCAAACATACCCTTTTATTTCAAATAGAAAAAAATTATGAAAAAAATTAGAAATTTCTGCATCCTTGACTCAATCTTCTACTTTGTGATATTTTCACGGCATGGGATGTTTTTCTTATCAGTATTTCAGCATCAAAAAAGAGATACCTCTTGTAAAAGAGAAAAAGAGTAATAGATATGGGAAGAAAATTCCTGAGAGGCTGGTTAGGTGTATATGGCTGGATCAGTTGTTTGAAGATGAAATTTTTACTGTGGATGGGAGAAAGATAAAGGTATTAGCTCCAGGCTGGTGGAATCTTGGAGAGGGACCGGATTTTAATAAGGCGGTTATATCTATTGATGGAGGAAAGATTCTTAAAGGCGATGTGGAGGTGCATGTATATTCTTCTGATTGGAAAAAACATGGACATCACAGAGATGATAGATATAAAAATGTAATTGCCCATGTATTTATGTGGAATGATGGTTCGACAAGCTCACCATCCACAGTTGACAGTAATATTCTCCAAATTGAACTCTCCAAATTTTTAAAGGAGGAACTTGAGCAAATAGAGGATATGATTGATATAAAAGGGTATCCATACAAAAGTCCAAAGGAATATGGTGATTGCTCTTCCATTTCGTCAGAAAGAATTGGCAGTCTATTAGATATGGCAGGAGATGCAAGGATGATTGAAAAGGCTGAGAGATTTAAGAGTGCATTAAATGGAAATGACTGGGAACAATTATTATATGAAGGAATTATGGGGTCGCTTGGATACAGGAGGAATAAGCTGCAATTTAAGTCTCTTGCTAAATTGATACCCCTGCAAATAATTAAAAATGCCATTTGCGGGTATTCTTATAAAAAGAGGGTAATAATTATTCAATCGTTATTACTGGGTGCAGGAGGATTAATCCCTGAAAATCCTCCCCATAGGCGGGAATATAGTCAGGAGGTCAAAGACTATATAAAAGCCATAAAAAGACTCTGGAATAAGTATAGAATTCCTGTTGAGAAGAATATTATGTGGGATTTTTATGGGACAAGACCTGCTAATCTGCCATTCAGAAGGATTGCAGGTATAAGTCATTTTCTCTCTTCTAACATTGAAAAAGGTTTATTAAATGTATTCCTATCTGAATTTCTGAAATTCAATATTGACAAAAAAATAAGGACATTCATCAATAGAACTAATGATTTATTCAGTGCAGATGATGACCTATGGTCATTCAGGTATACAGTTAAAGGTAAGAGGTTTGTTAATAAAAATAGGCTTATAGGGAGGGACAGAGTCTTAACAATAATAGTAGATGTTCTTATGCCGGTAATGCTTCTATGTTCAAAAGAAAATGGAGTTCACCAATTGGAAGAGAATATCCACAATATATATACAGAAATATCAAGACTGCCATCCAACAGTATTACCAGATTTATGGTGAGGAGGATGTTAAGAGGCGAAAGGCATATTGTTAACAGTGCCAGAAGGGGACAGGCACTTATACAGATATTTAATGACTATTGTGCAAATAATGAAGATGGCTGTCCCGGATGCACACTGAAAACGGAAATTACTAAGGAAGCGTATAGCGGTTAGCGATTAGGGATTAGTTACTATACGCTATACGCTCAATTGTAGGTTGTAAGTTGTAAGTTTTATTATGAGATACGATGTCTGTGATAGGTGCGGTGTAAAGATTCCTGAAGGCGGGCTTAAATATATTGTCAGGATAGATATAGTTGCAGATGATGATAATATTATTCCTGAAGATATAACGGATGAAGAGCTTGATGCAATGATTTCAGGGATAAAAGAGTTTGACCCCGATATGCTTGAGAGGGATGTGCATCAGGAGCTTGCATTTATCCTGTGCAAGAGATGCAAAGAGCAGTTTACAAGGGACCCATTCAATACTATGAAAGATAAATTAAATATAGATGAAGGATGGAGCGGAGAGCTGCATTAATAATCAGCTAACGCTATAATTTCTATTTCTATTGCGGCACCCTTTGGCAGGGCTGATACCTGGATTGTAGAGCGGGCAGGCTTGCTGTCACTAAAATATTCACTGTATATCTTATTCATCTGTTCAAAGTTCTTTAGGTCAGTTAAAAATACAGTAGCCTTGATTACATTCTTGAGAGATGCGCCTGACGCCTCAAGCAAGGCTTTAAGATTTTCCATAACCCTCTTTGTCTGCTGACTAATATCACCTTCAATAAGCTTATTTGTAGATGGGTCTATTGGTATCTGCCCCGATGTAAATATGAAATTTCCCACCCTTATTGCCTGCTCATAGGGTCCTACAGCAGCAGGGGCTTTATCTGTTGATATGGGTATCTTCTTCATGGTAAATTAGTATTGCATATATTGAAGTTATTATTCAAGGGGAAAATAAATTTGAACCACAGATTACACAGATTTGCACAGAAAAAGAGCAAAAACCTAATTTCACCGCTGAGGCGCAAAGGTCGCAAAGAAAGCCAAAAATCAAAGACATTATTTTATTAACTTTGCGTTCTTTGCGTCTTTGCGGTTTATAATTTCCTGTGAACAGATGAAAATAGCTATTTCAGGTAAAGGCGGTGTAGGAAAAACTACTTTGGCTTCTACTCTGGCAAGGATATATGCAAGAGAAGGATTTAATGTTCTGGCGGTGGATGGAGACCCTTCAGGGCATTTGGCTGTGGCACTGGGTTTATCTATAGAAGAAAGCTCAGAGATTATACCTCTAATAGAGATGAAGGAATTGATAGAGGAGAGGACAGGGACTGCACCGGGGAGTATGGGTGGGATTTTTAAGCTCAATCCAAAGGTTGATGACCTCCCTGAAAAACTATCAGTTAATATAAAGGGTGTGAGACTGATTCAGACAGGAGGTTTTAGAAAGGCAGGGAGCGGTTGTTTCTGTCCTGAAAATGCCATACTGAAAAGCCTGTTAAAGCATCTTATTGTGGATACGGATGATGTTGTAATCCTTGATATGGAGGCAGGTTTTGAGCATCTTACAAGAGGAACTGCTAAATCAGTTGATGCAATGATTATAGTGGTAGAGCCGGGGCTCCGCTCTATTAAGACTGCAGAAATAATAGCCTTATTGTCAAGAGAGTTGGGTATATCCCGTATTTTTTATGCCGCAAATAAGATTAATAATAATGAAGAGAAGGAATATATTTTAAAAAATATTGAGTTTAGTGAAGATATTATTGGATATATTTCTTATGAAAATACTATTAAAGAGGCTGATTTAAAAGGTATGTCTCCGTTTGAGAACAGTGGAAAACTGATTAAAGAGGTTAGAAAAATAAAGGATGAATTAAGTGAAAAGATGGGTGCTAAATCTCTACATTAATAGCTACCCCTTTCCCTTCTTCGCTTAGGAACTTGTTCATTATCTTCTTGTGCCTTTCATCTGACTGGTTCTGAAGTTTCATCATGCCTTCTCTTACCAGCTCTTTCCCTGACATTTTTCTTCCATGGGCAATATTATTTAATTGCGTCTTGATATTTTCTTTTCCTATACTTATTAGGGTAGTATTTAATGCCTGCATATCTCCACCTCTGGACAATAATATATATGTTTTTGAGGCTTTTGTCAATTGAAAATTCTGTCAGTAGGATGCATCGCTTATTATCTTTTCAAATATCCCAAATACTGAATCTGTACTCCAATCCCTTGGCCCTATGACCTTATGTATTACAGTGCCTTTCTTATCAATTATGAATGTCTCAGGGACACCTGTGGTTTTGTATAATTTTGAAGTTGTCCCTCCCGGGTCAAGGAGGGCAGGGAATGTAAGTTTATACTCATTCATGAATGGCTCTACAGTCTTCTTACCGTCCTTGTCAATACTTACTGCCAACATTACAAAATCCTTGTCTTTAAATCGCTGATGGAGCTTCTCCATAGAGGGCATCTCGTCTTTACATGGCTTACACCATGTAGCCCAAATATTCAAAAATACTATCTTTCCCTTATAATCTGAGAGGGTATGATTTATGCCATTCAAATCGGAAAGGGTAAAGTCGGGTGCCGGAGTGCCTTCAATCTGAGATTCAGCAGACTTTGGAGGTTCTTTTGGCACCCCTGTCTGACCGGATTTCCATATTAGAGAGGCAATTGCAAGTCCCACTACAAGGAATATAAATGGGGCAATATCTCTTTTCTGACTGCTGATTGCCGACTGCTGATTGATTGCATTAACCATTGTGCCTTTGTTTTTCAAATTCCTTATTAACCTGTGCCTTTATGTCAGGTATTGAATATCCCTTTTTGTAAAGGTCATAAGACATGAAGACCTCATTCTGGCATATATCACAATTTGCACCGTGGTCATCCGTGTAACAAGTGAGCAATGTCTTATGCTTAAACCTCGGATTCTTACTGCAGTCACAATAACAGTATTGGGCATCAACAACCTGAGGTATCACCGCGGCAAGACTGTATGCCTCTGCCGCCCTCCCTTTCCACATATCAGGGGGCAGCAGTGGTCTTGTCTCTACAAGCCCTGTGGCAGATGTCTGTTCAGCCGGGCTTATAGTTTGAACCTCTGAATCAGCTTTTTCTGAAGATTTTGATGCCATATATCCAATCAGGGCAATAAAGACTATTGCCGCTCCTATTATGGCAGTGTTTATACCCTTTCCGTTTTCCTTTTTTTGATTATCCTTTTTATTACCCATATACTTCCTCCTGCTAAATCATGAGGGAGCATCCCTCGTATTATTTAATTTAATATTACCAAAATTTAGTCATAAAGGCAACAAAACAGAGATAGAACGATGTATGTGTCAACAGCAGTAGCCTCTCACTCATTCTCGGCGGGCGTCCATGCCCGCCTCCGAGGGAAGCATCACGCATCATCATCCATGTGATGCTATGTGATGCTTAAATCCGTTCAAGGCTAATGCTGTTGACCTTAGAAACCATTTGTCTGTCTTTCTACATTGGGATTTAGGCAAAGATTTGTTATTGACAATATGGTTCTCAAATATAAACTTATACTGATGATTCTTATAACCTCCATTGCTATGTTAATCTATATAAAGATATCTTATATTTTTTCCCGCTTTCGCATGGGTAGGGGTCATTGAAAAAGCAATTAGCGAGCCTTTGACAATAGAACCAGAAAAACATTGAACACCTCTTAGGAAATTACTTAAAGGATATTGGAGTTTCAGGGCAGGTGATTACACGATTATTTATAAAGTCATAGCACAAGAAATTCATATCCTTGAAGCAAAATAGCATATACAACATTCTTAGGCGTATAATATTGTGCTAAAGAAATTAATGAGTGATTTTGTAAACTTTCATTTCTTCGTGAATACCTTTTAGCCTTGCATTTTCAGGAGCAACATTCAATCCTCTTAGCAGTTCCTGCACCCTTGGGTAAGAATAAACATCCTCTGTAATGTAAATTTCCTCTGCGTCCGCCAGCTCTTGCACTCGTGAGGCAATGTTTACTGTTGAGCCAAAATAATCCAGCCGGTCATTCAAAGTCACCGCAATTGACGGTCCTTTATGCACCCCAATCTTTAATATTATTTCCTTGCCTTTAAGTCCGCGATTAAATTCCTCGATTTCCTTCAGCATTTCTATTGCAGAATTTACCGCATCAAATGGATTCATAAAGGTAGCCATTACAGCATCACCAATGGTTTTGACAATAGCACCTGAATTTTTTACGACTACTTTTCCGAGACTATCGAAATGCTGGCGAACCAGGGAAAAAGCCTTCAAATCTCCAATCTTATCATAGAGTGCGGTTGAGCCTTTTAGATCAGTAAAAAGCACAGCTATATCTTTAACTCCGATTCCTTCCGTTCCTTCTATTACTTCTGTTCTATATAAATCTCTGAATGTTTGTGAAGTCAAAATTCTTTTGCCTGATAGAAAATTACCAATATTTAGAACGCCAGCTCCGCCACCTGCAGGCAAATTGGTTAGCAAGATTGAACCTTTTCTATCCAAGGTATTTTCAATCTCAAGGGTAACTTTGCCTGGTGAAAGCACTCCTGACCTTGGTTCAAATTTTCCGTCCAAAAGTTTTAGAGACAGATTTTGCTTTTCTGGTTTTATTTCCCCATTGATTTCAAAGACAACATCCGCACCATTCATAAGATCTCCACCACTTAAGAAACCAGCCGTTACCTCAATATCAAAGCATTCTTTCCCCTTTGGTGAAATATATGAAAGGCATTTCATAACCCGAGATACTACATCCGCAAATCTAAGTTCATTTGGATATTTTGCATCCGAATAAAAGCGGTACTTAAAATAGTAATCTTCTACAGAAAGCGATTCAGGATGGTGAAAAACTATCTCTCTAATTTCAGGAGAAATAGTAAATACAATTTGTATGTAGTCATCAAGGGAAGCCTCGGTTGATACATGACATACATTGCAATAAAAATGAGAATGAAGGGTTTTTAGAGTTCTAAAACTGCTAACTACGTCGCTGCATCCAGGACATATAAGATTCCAATTCATATCAAAAAGAAGGTATTTGGAACCAAAAAGAAATAAATCTATTGCTTCATTCTCGGGAATGTTTTTTTCTGTGCTGAATTTTATGGGATTAATTCTAAAAAGAGAGAAGTCATCACCTGTCCGTATCAATCCTTCTAACTTTGAAATTGTCCTTGGACTCCATGCTCTTGTCTTCTCAAGCATGGCGAGCCGTTCATCAAGAAGTTTCTCATTAATGTTGGTATCCATCTTACTCATATATAAAGACATTTTAATAGGTTAGCCATCCCAAGTCAATAATTTCTTGATACTTGGTATTGACAGGGTTTGAAAAGTCTGGTTCAATTTAAATATGATGGATAAAAAACTTGAATTAAAAGATATAGTGCTTATTGGCAGGACATTTGAAGAGTATTATAAAATGTTTGTCCTTGATAAGATAAATCTAAAAGCTGAAAAGATTTTGGATGTAGCTTCAGGTGTCAGTTCTTTCTGCTCTGAGGCAAACTCTAAGGGATATAATGTTACTGCCTCTGATAAAATTTATCATTTTTCTGCAAAAGAGATTGAAGAAAAATGTATCACTGACTTAAAAATGGTGATGGAAAAATTGCCATTAGTTTCGGATTTGTATAAATGGAAATTTTTTAAAGATATTGATGCCTTGAAAGAAAATAGGGAAAGGGCTTATAAATTGTGGTTCTTTCGTAATAAAGTTGAAGTCAAGAAATTAAGCTTAATAAAGTTTAGGAATTACAATGAGATAAAAGGGTGCATCGAATTTCAGCCGTATCTGGTATAGTTTTGCTGATGACGAAACTTACCGGAGGTGA